>JBNKSB010000119.1:0-4564 GCA_050297095.1 Pontiella sp.
GTGCAGAAGCGCGGCGGATCCAAAGCCGCGGGATGGGCCGCGCTTGGCGGCGGTTTTCTCGGCATGATTCTGGGCGGACTGATCCCCATCCCCGTGATCGGAAGCCTGCTCGGGATGATTGCCGGCAGCTTTGGATGTGCCTTTTTGGTCGAACACGCCAAAATAAAAAAAAGCCAGCATGCCGCCCATGTCGCCACCGGCGCTGTAATTGCCCGGTTAGCGACCATCTTTCTCAAGATCGGCATCACCCTTCTCATGACCATCAGCCTCGCTATCGGCATAGCCTTCTCATGAAAAAGATCGCCTACTACATCACAGCCCACGGATACGGACATGGAGCCCGCTCCTGTGACATCCTCAACGCATTGCATTCCGCCGCACCCAATGTTCCGATTATTGCCAAAACCGACCTGCCGATCGATTTCATGCGAAGCCGGATTCCCGAATCCATCGAACTGCGATCGGGTGCTTTCGATGTCGGCCTCATTCAAAAGGACTCCATACAGGTTGATATGGACGCCTCGCTGAAAAGCCTCGAACA
This sequence comes from Pontiella sp., assembly GCA_050297095.1. Lineage (GTDB taxonomy): Bacteria > Verrucomicrobiota > Kiritimatiellia > Kiritimatiellales > Pontiellaceae > Pontiella. The sequence continues at coordinate 542 of JBNKSB010000119.1, forward strand.
GCTGTATGGACGCGAAATCGAACTTATCCGGCAGGAGTGCAAATTCATGCGCAGGGAAAACATTGGTGTGGTGGTTGCGGACGTGCCGGCCATTCCGCTTGCCGCTGCGCAGCAAGTGGGCATCCCCAACATTGCGACCAGCAACTTTGGCTGGGATTGGATCTACGAGGAGTTCGTACAACGAAATCCGGGCTGGCAGTATCTTGTCGATAAGTTCCGTGCGGTCTACCGGAAAACCGACCTGCTCCTCCGCCAACCCTTCGCCGAACCGATGGCCGCCTTTCCCCGCCAAATCGATCTGCCGCTACTGGCCAAACCCGGAACAAACCGAAGGGATGCTATTGTAGAACATACGGGAGCCAACCCCGGAAAGCCATGGGTACTCCTCTCCTTTACTTCGCTCGACCTGCAACCGCCCGCACTTGACCAGCTAGCTACGCTGACCGGTTACGAGTTCTTCACGGTCGAACCCCTGGAATGGCCGAAATCGACCGTGCACTGCATTTCCCGGTCCTCCGTTTGCTTTGCAGACGTCATGGCGTCGGTTGACATTGTCGTCACCAAGCCCGGTTTCGGCATTATTTCCGAATGCGTCGCCAACGAGAAACCGATCATCTATTCCGATCGCACCAACTTCCGCGAATATTTCATTTTGGTGGAATGCATCGAAAAATATTGCCGCCATGCCTTCATTCCCAACGCCGAACTCTATGCCGGCAACCTCGGCCGCGCCCTGGCCGAAATCGAATCGTCACCGGAACCGGCCGAACGCATCGCCGGCGGTGGCGCCGAGCTGGCCGCATCCGAAATCCTAAAACGGCTTTAGAAGCAAACGTGCCAGCCATCTTAACATCTGCCTTGACATCACAATCCCCTTCCATACCCTTTCAAAACTGAAAAACTCATCGTCTATCTTAATTCATTGGAAGGGAAACCATGCGTGTTCATAAAATTGGTCTCACCGGAGTTCTTGGAGCTGTCTGCTGTTGCCTTGCCGGCTGCACAACCCCTTCCAGCCAGCAGGACCCCGTACTGGAAGAAATGAAAGCGATTCGTGCCACGCTGGATATGGTCACCAATCAATTGGCGCAAATGGAGACCGAGCAACAAAAACTTCGTTCCTTTACTTCAAGATACAACCCCTCGCCCGGCAGCGACGTGAACATCACAAAACTGGCGGATATCACATTGCCCGAAAATGCTTCTCAGGAGGAGGCAGAAAAATACATTGAAAAAATAATGGCTGCCACGGAAGGGCAGCGAAGCTTTTCAACCATGGACCCCCAGATCAGCCTGTACGCCGAAGTCGGACAAGAAAACCTGCCACTCCTCATCAAAGCCCTTTCCGGCGGACCTTACCATATGCAGAGCGACATCCATCTTGTTCCGGCCATTTCCAAACTGGCCGATGAATCCAGCAAAGCCCTGATTCTGGATGCACTCCCCGCGCACCAGGGCCTCATCCAAGTCATTACAGACAAGGGGTGGGAGCAGGATGCCCACGACATTCTGATATCGGAACTGGAAAAAGGTCGGCAGCTTCCCGCAAACTGGATCCAAGCGGTCGCACTGCTGGACGACCCGGAAAGCTATCCCTTGTTGCGGGACTATTTCATCAAGGCCGGAAACCGATCATCAACCTACAAAGCCATCGCAAACCTCCCCATCGAGGACATGCCCGGCGCGGTCGAAAAAGCCTGGAAGGAATCCCAGTTTGATCATGATTATGAACGGCGACAAATGGCCATGATTGCCGCCGAATATGGACATATCGACGCGCTCGCCTACCTGATCGAAACACTAAAAAACCCTACCGACCAGTTCTCAAACTTTGTACAGCAACAGATCCGTTTAACAGTATTCAAGCTAACGGGCACCGGAGGAAGCAGCGAAGACCAGACGGCGTGGTTTAGAACCAACAAGGATCGTCTGCAGTTTGATCCGGAGTCAAAAAAGTATGGCGTTGCCCCGGAAAAGGCATCTCTGCCATCCGGGGAGGAATAGATCCTTTCCACAACGGCGGAAACCGGATACGCTTCCTTGCGTTAAACCAATGCGGGAGGAGGCATACAATGACCACCACGAACCAGCAATCCGGTACGAACATCCATGAAATCGCCGATGGGATCTACCGCATCAACACACCGGTCCAGATTCCGGGGGCCGGCGGTTTTTCCTTCAACCAATACCTGATCCTCGATGAGGAATCCTTGCTATTCCACGCCGGCCTGCGCGGCATGTTTCCGCTGGTGCAAGAGGCGGTTGCCAGCATAATGCCGATCGAGAAGTTGCGTTACATTGCCTTTTCCCACGTGGAGGCCGATGAATGCGGCGCTCTCAATCAGTGGTTGGCTGTTGCGCCGCAATCGGAGCCCGTCTGCGGTTCAGTGGCGGCCATGGTATCGATAACCGACATGGCGGATCGACCACCCAAGGCACTCACCGACAAAGAAACCCTTTCGCTCGGCAAGCATACGCTGCGCTGGTTCGACACCCCGCATCTACCCCATGCATGGGAATGCGGCTTCTTGATGGAGGAACAGACTTCCACCCTGCTCTGCGGCGATCTCTTCACACAGGGTGGCTCCAAAAATCCGGCGGTTACAGAGGACGACATTCTCGGACCGAGCGAAGCCTTCCGCCACAAAATGGACTATTTTTCGCACACCAAAAACGCACGCGGCATGATTGAGCGGTTGGCGGCTAACAAACCCACCACTCTCGCCTGCATGCACGGCAGCGCCTGGAAAGGCGACGGCGGCGCCCTTCTCCTTGCCCTCGCCGACGCACTCGACCAATAAACCTTGAAAGAAAAACAAGTAGCCGAGGTCCATGAGTATGGACAGCAGGCGGGGTCACGGCCCCCGCCCTACCCAATCCGCATCCCGAGGTATATATCGTGAACATTAGATTAGTGTTTCTCAGGGCAAAGGATCATTCAATACCCAAGCTCCAACCTTGACGCGGTGAGCGGGTTTCCCTAAGTTCCCCGCTTCATAAGCCCTTTTATGAAAGCGGGCTTTTTTTGTGGTTATCTGAAAAAAGGCGGACAGATGCGGATCTTCCGATAACCCACCAGCGATAAACAACAACCGGAGAAATAGCATGTCGAAGACAGTGTTGATCGGGTCGCAGTGGGGCGACGAAGGCAAAGGGAAGATTATTGACGTACTGACGGCCAACGCGGATTGGGTCGTACGCTACCAGGGCGGCAACAACGCCGGTCACACCGTGGAGATCGGCGACCAGAAATATGTACTCCACCTCACCCCGTCGGGCATCCTGCGCGAAGAGTGCAAGTGCGTGATCGGCAACGGCCTCGTTGTCGATATTATCGGCTTGATGGGCGAACTGCAGGAACTGGTCGAACGCGGCATCAAGCTTGAAAACCGCCTCTTTATTTCCGACCGTGCCCACATTGTTCTGCAATACCACAAGATGGTTGACGGCGCGAAGGAAGGTAAACTGGAGAAGGGCAAAAAGATCGGTACCACCCAGCGCGGCATCGGCCCAGCCTATATGGACAAAGCCGACCGCATCGGCCTGCGCCTCGGTGACATTCTTGAAGCCGACTTCCTCGACATGGTCAAGGAACAGGCGGAAAGGAAAAATACAATCCTCGTTGCGATGGGAGCCGAGCCGTTGGATATCAGCACCTTCCTGCCGCAGGTGCAGGAAGCGGCCGACTACCTGCGTCCGTTCATTTGCGACACCATTCCGCTGCTGCACGACGCCGTGCAGAACGATGACGAAATCCTCTTCGAAGGCGCGCAGGGCGTTATGCTCGACGTCGACTTCGGAACCTACCCCTTTGTGACTTCGTCCAGCACGGGCGCCGGCGGCGCCCCGGCCGGATCCGGCGTTCCCCCGAATGCCATCGACCGGGTGATCGGCATCGTCAAAGCCTATACTACCCGGGTCGGTGAAGGCCCCTTCCCGACCGAGCTGCATGACGACATGGGCATGCATATTGCCAAGGTTGGGCACGAGTTTGGCGCCACCACGGGACGGCCACGCCGTTGT
>JBNKSB010000120.1:0-9447 GCA_050297095.1 Pontiella sp.
AGCAGTTCAGCCTGTGCCTTTTTCAGTACTCCTTCCGGCCGAATCGCCGGACCGGCGGAGAAGTTATATGCTCTCATTTGTCTTTGCCCCTTGGATTGAAAGTTTGTTGAAGCCCGCAAACTATCAGTTCGCCAAATCCGCTCCAACAGAAAATAGATGCAAAAAGATCGAAATATGGATAATGCCCGCAGATTACGCGGCTAGGAGTAAATTGTTTTTGTTGGAGGGACAGCGTCCCCGCTGTCTGTCCGCTTGATCCCTCTCGAACGACGGACGCCGGGGACGTCGTCCCTCCATGCATTGAATCGAGTACGAAGGACGAGCAGGATGTACGAGGACGAACATTATGTTCAATCCAAATACTGCATGGCAAGGGCGTCGTAGAGGTTGATGGCGCGGCGGACGTAGGCGCGTTTTTCGGCATAGGGGCCGGGGAAGAAAGAGCGCTTGAAGCCGGCGAGAACAAGGTCGCGGAACTGGCTGTCGGTAAGGGTAAGTTCAGCGGCGCAGAGTTTGAGTTCCCGGCAGATGGTGGTGTGGGAGACGAGGCGGTTGTCGGTGCTGATGCTGACGGAGAGGCCGTTGTCGATCATCTGCTGGATGGGATGGTTTTTGAGGGTATCGAGTTCGGGAATGGTTTGCAGGTTGCTGGTGGGGCAGACCTCGATGGTGATGCGCTGGTTGGCGATGTATTCCGTGAGCTGGGCGACGTATCCCTTCCTGTCTTTGATGGACTTTAGTTTGATGGCGTCTTCGGAGAAGAGAAAGGTGCCATGCCCGATGCGGTTGGCATAGCATTCGGCGATGGCCTGGAAGATGGATTCGGGGCCATAGGCTTCGCCGGCGTGGACGGTCTTGCGCAGGAAGTTGCTGTGGGCAAGCTGGAAGGCGGCCTTATGGTGGATCGCCGGATAGCCGGCCTCCTCGCCGGCGAGGTCGAAGCCGACAATGGGCAGTCCCTGGTCGCGCAGTTTGACGGCTTCTTTGACGAGGGCGAGCGAGGCGCGGGCAAAGGTGTAGCGGATGTTGGTGGTGCCGGCGCGGTTGATGAGCCGTTCGTAGTAGGGCGACATCTGGCGGTTGAAGCGGCGCATGGAGCAGAGGATGATGCCGTATTCAAACGGCAAATCGTTTTCGGCTACAGAAGCGTTAAGGTGCTTCTTCGCGCGCGCCAGTCCTCGATTGACGGCTTCCACGACCCCGGCCACCTCGGTCATATGGGTGACGTGCAGCTGCGGGGCAAAGCGCACCTCGATATAGCGAACCCCTTCGCTGTAGGAATCCTCGGCCAGTTCGTAGGCTGCGCGTTCCAGGTGTTCGTGGCTTTGCAGGACGGCGACCGTGAAGGCGAAGCCGGTCAGGTATTCACCGAGGTTGGCGTAGCGTTCCTTGAACACCAGCTCGTTGAGACCCTCTTCCTCATACGAGGGCAGTTCAATGTCGGAAGTCTTCGCCAGTTCGATGAGGGAGGAGAGCCGCAATGAACCGTCCAGATGCAAATGCAGATCGGTCTTGGGTATTTTCTGGATGAATTGCTCGGTGATCTTTGACATGCTGAACGGTAGTGTTTGAAATATTTAACCACAAGATACACAAAAGGCTCAGAATAGGAAGAGGTAGTTTTCCAGATCACCGACCGGCCTGGAACGAGTTGGTGGCTTGTGCGTATTTTGTAGAGAATGGTTGTAAATTATGCTGATCGTAAAGTCACAGAGTTTGAATGTATACCGCAACCTCGCCATCGAGGAATACCTGATGGATCGTGCAGTTGAGTTTGGGCCTGTTCTATTCCTGTGGCGGAGCGATTGCGCGGTGGTCATGGGTAAGAACCAGAATCCCTGGCGGGAGTGCCGGTTGGACCTGATGCAGGCGGAAGGAGTTCCGCTGGCCCGGCGTATTTCCGGTGGTGGGACCGTCTACCATGATGCAGGAAACCTGAACTATTGCGTGATTGTTGACCGCACGGAATATCAAGAGCAGCAAGCCTACGACATGGTGTTGCAGGCATTGTCTTCATTTGGGATCCGCGCGGAAAAGACCGGCAAGAGCAATCTAAGTGTAGACGGTCTGAAATTTTCCGGAAACGCCTTCTGTTTTCGCAAAGGGCGGGCCATGCATCATGGTACGCTTCTGCTGCATACCGACCTAGAGCGGTTGAACCGGTATCTGGGCTCCATGCTTGACGGCATCGAAACCCATGCGATTGCCTCGGTTCCGGCTCAGGTGGCAAACCTGAAGTTGAAGGGAAGCGACCTTTCATCCGCGCTGATTGAGAGCTTTCGGGACCATTATGGCGGAGCGGAAGCCGTATATTGGTCGGAAGAGGATCTGGACCTGGCAGTATTGGACGTGTTGCTTTGCCGTCAGAAGTCGGATGATTGGCGCTTTGGAGCCACTCCGCGCTTCACGATTGAATGGGCCGGAGAGCAACTGGAAGTCGTAAAAGGTGTTGTGGTACATGCTGAGGGCCATGCCGTTTCCATGCAGAATAAGGTTTTTTCCAAAATCGCGTTTTCGTTGGGATGCTAGATTGACTCTTGGCATTGTTATCAATTATATTCTTTATCACGAACCTGATTTAATTACTGGATTACTGGAGGTGTTATGAAACTGTTGTCTCGGATTTTGTGTGCTGGAATGTTGATTGCGTTGATTTCCGGATGTGCCAGCAATGGTCCCTACGTCCCCGAACTTTCGCCAACGGCCAAGGCCATGTATATGGATTATCAGGCAAAACCCATGAACAAGGTGTTTGTCGTCGCTATGGATCCCTGCGGGGACTATGCGGTGGGTTATGCGTCCGGCAAGGCAACCACGAAAGAGGCCTACCGGATTGCTCTGAAACAGTGTCTGGAAAACAGCAAGAAGTGGGATGTCCTCGCTGAACCTCACATCTATGCCATCAACGACGAAGTTGTTTATGAAGAGGCTATCATCAAGTCCCAGAAGAAATAGCCATGATTAAAGCCAAGGCAGTTGTTCAAAACGAGGCCGGCATTCATTGTCGGCCTTCTGCTATATTGGTCCAAGAGGGCTGTGCCTACGAAGGCGAGATCCTTGTGACTGCTCAAGCGGGAAGTTGCAATCTTAAGTCCGCCTTGGAGCTGATCATGCTCGGTCTCGAAAAAGGGACCGAAATAAACATCGAGGTCACCGGCCCGGATGAGGAGGATGAAGCGAAAAAGCTTGTTGAACTCTTCGAGACCCATTTCGATTTTCCGCCCCGCTAATATTGCCCGTGCGGGATTGACCGCTAGGCTAATACTGTTATAGTTCCCGCGAATTTTGCCAAAACCATTGGCCTTATATACAAATCCAATCCACGAAAAAGGAAGGAAATATACCATGTCAGCTAAGATTCTTGATGCCGTTAAGCCCGGAGTTCTTTTTGGCGACGACGTTGCCAAGGTTTTCCAGATTGCCAAGGAAAACAAGTTTGCCCTGCCTGCCGTCAACGTAGTCGGATCCGACTCCATCAACGGCGTTCTCGAAGCCGCAGCAGCGGTCAACTCCCCTGTGATCATCCAGTTCTCCAACGGCGGAGCCAAGTTCTTTGCCGGCAAGGGATGCAAGGGTGATGCGGCGGTACTCGGCGCTGTTTCCGGTGCCCAACACGTACACATGATGGCCGAAGCCTATGGCGTTCCGGTCATTCTGCATACCGACCACGCCGCTAAAAAGCTGTTGCCGTGGATCGATGCTCTACTCGATGAAGGTGAAAAATGGTTTGAAGAGAAGGGTAAGCCGCTGTTCAGCTCCCACATGCTCGACCTCTCCGAAGAAACCCTCGAAGAGAACGTTGAAATCTCCTGCAAGTATCTGGAGCGCATGAGCAAGATCGGCATGACGCTGGAAATCGAACTCGGTTGCACTGGCGGCGAAGAAGACGGCGTCGACAACACCGACATGGACGAATCCAAGCTCTACACTCAGCCCGAAGATGTGGCCTACGCCTACGAAAAGATGGCTGCCATCAGCCCGAATTTCACCATCGCGGCTTCTTTCGGCAACGTGCATGGCGTCTACAAGCCGGGTAACGTCAAGTTGACCCCGACCATCCTTCGCGACTCGCAGAAGTATGTCTCCGAAAAGTTTGACCTCGGTGAAAAGCCGCTGAACTTCGTATTCCACGGCGGTTCCGGATCCTCTCCGGCGGAGATCGAAGAATCCATCGGCTACGGCGTTATCAAGATGAATATCGATACCGACACGCAGTGGGCTACCTGGGAAGGCGTACTGAACTTCTACAAGAAGAATGAAGCCTACCTGCAGGGTCAGCTTGGCAACCCCGAAGGCGAAGACAAGCCCAACAAGAAATTCTACGATCCGCGTGTCTGGTTGCGCAGCGGTCAGGAAACCATGGTTGCGCGCGTCAAACAGGCGTTTGAAGACCTCAACGCCATTGGCGTTAACTAATCCATTCCTTGATGGAGACGAAAAAAGCCGTCCTTATGGGGCGGCTTTTTTCATGTCCTCTCTTCGAGGGCAGGTTGTGTGCTAAAAAGAAGAAAACCACGAATTGGCTGGAAAAGTGCGGCTTAAATCTCATCGTTTCTCTACCACACTTCCTCACCGCGACCGCCGAAGGGGGGGCGGCGGTGTATGCGGTGATTCCGTGGTTTGGCTTAGAGACCCTCGAGTTCCTCCCAGCGTTCAAAACATTTTTCGAGTTCGTGGGGAATCGCCTCCGCACGGGCAGTTGCAGCGGCGATTTTGTCTTTGTTCTGCTGGTAGAAGGCGGGATCGGCCATGGCCTGTTGCAACTCTTCGAGTTCGCCTTCCAACTGCTCGATCCGGTGCGGCAGTTTTGTTAGTTCCTCCCGTTCCTTATTGGTCAGTTTACGGGTGGTTTTTCGCTTTTCCTGCTTGGGAACAGAGTTTTCTTGCCTAGCTTCTTGTGGTTCTTGACTTTGGCTCAGCCAGGCATCGTAGCCGCCGGCATATTCACCGATTTTTCCATTTCCTTCGAAAACGAGAGTACTGGTGACAACATCGTTAAGAAATGAGCGGTCGTGGCTGACCAGAAGGAGGGTCCCTTCGTAGTTCATCAACTGCTCTTCGAGTAGCTCGAGAGTTTCCATATCGAGGTCGTTCGTTGGTTCGTCGAGCACCAGCACGTTGGAGGGTTTGGTGAACAGCTTAGCTAGCAAAAGTCGATTGCGTTCCCCTCCGGATAGGATGCTGACGGGAGAACGAGCGCGGTCGGGCGTGAACAGAAAATCCTGCAGATAGCCCAGGACATGTTTCTTGGCGTTTCCGATGGTGATCATTTCTTCGGTGCTTACATTTTCGGCGACCGTCTTGGACTCGTCGAGTATTGCGCGGTGCTGGTCGAAGTAGGCGACTTCCAGCTTGGTGCCATGCTCCACCGATCCGTGTTTCGGCTTCAGTTCTCCGAGCAGAATCTTGATCAGGGTGGACTTGCCGCAACCATTGGGGCCAATAATTCCAATCTTGTCACCACGCATGATGTTGGTGCTTAGCTGGTTGATCAGTGGCTCCCCTTCATAATCGTGCGAAATATTTTTCGCGGTAATCACCTTGCGTCCTGACAGTCCGGCTTCGGCCACTTGCAGATTAACGGTTCCGACGCGCTCGCGGCGCTGGTTGCGGTCGCGCCGCATCTGTTCGAGTTCGCGCACCCGTCCTTCGTTGCGGGTGCGGCGTGCCTTGATGCCCTTGCGGATCCAGACCTCCTCCTGCGCCAACTTCTTGTCGAACTGGGCCCATTGTTCGGCCTCGCCGTCGAGTAGAGCCTGCTTGCGCTTGAGATAGGTGTCGTAGTCGCAGGCCCAGGAATGGAGCTGGCCGCGATCCAGCTCGACAATACGGGTGGCCAGTTTGCGCAGAAAGGTCCGGTCATGGGTTACGAAAAGCAGCGTGCCGCGATAGCGCAACAGAAAGCTTTCGAGCCACTGAATCGATTCGATGTCGAGGTGGTTGGTCGGTTCGTCGAGCACAAGAATATCCGGCTCGCAGACGATTGCCTGCGCCAGCAGGGCGCGGCGTTTCTGTCCGCCCGACAGCTCTTCGAAGCGCCAGTGGTTTTCAAGCGATACCAGCGAGATCGCCTTGTCGACCGCCTGATGTGAGATGAAGTCGTCGTGTGGATCTTCCAATCCCTGATACACCAGGTCCTCGATGGGGCCTTTCAAATCGATCGGAACATTTTGTCGCAGACGTCGTACCTTGAGGCCGGGGTCGCGGATAATTTCTCCGTCGTCCGGTTCGATGGTTCCATCGACAATTTTTAGCAGGGTCGATTTGCCTTCACCGTTGCGGCCAACGAGGCAAATGCGTTCGTTGCGTTCGATCTGCAGCGTCGCATCGTCGAGCAGTTGCGGCCCGCCGAACGCCTTGTGTATATTCTGTAGACTGAGTAATGCCATGTGGGTTTCTGAATGATCGGTTTGAATGGAAGGCGCTAGTGTGCCCGCTCGACCCTGCAACGATCAATCAACAATCATCAGTTTCCACCGCCCGGATGATTTCCAGCCGCGGATGGGCATGGGGGTGATCCTTCGAAGGACCTTCGGTCAGAACAATGTCGCCACTCGGAAGCTTTTCCTGTTGGCTCCATTGGCGCGAAAATGTCCGCCAGCTGTCTGGAGGCTCAGGGGCATAGACCGGGGTAATCCCATAGGAAAACTGCAGGTGGCTGCAGGTGGCTTGGTTCGGGCTGACGGCAACGGTCCATACGGGTAGCCTAAAACGGGCTACCATGCGGGCCGTTCGGCCTGAAAGGGTAGGAACCATGACCGCCACCGGATGGATGAGGTCAACCGTTTGCCGGACATTGCGGGATATGATGTCTTCAAGATGCGGATCTCCTTCGCGATCATAGCTGAGTCCTGCGATGGCCGGCATGAAGTCGTTCCGGTCGGGCTCCGTCTCCGTCGCGATTGCTGCGAGCATTTGAACCGTTTCAACCGGAAATTCGCCCATGGCGGATTCGGCGGACAGCATCACGCAGTCCGTGCCGTCGAGGATGGCATTGGCAACATCGGTTGCTTCGGCGCGTGTTGGGCGGTTGTGGCTTACCATCGATTCGAGCATCTGGGTAGCCGTAATGACCGGTTTCCCCATCTGATTGGCGCGGTGAATCAACCGCTTCTGAACCAAGGCGATACGGGCAATGGGGGTTTCAACGCCAAGATCGCCGCGCGCAATCATAATGCCGTCGGCGGTATGCAGAATCTCCTCCACATGATCCAGAGCGCCGGCCCGCTCGATTTTAGCGACAATGAAGGGGTTGAATCCAAGCTCAGCGGCCGCCAGACGCACCGCATCGATGTCTGCGGCGGTTTCTACAAACGACTGACTGACGGCATCCACGCCGTTTTCCAAGGCAAACTTCAGGCAGGTTCGGTCGCGATCGGTGAAGGCGCTTATGCCTAGGTTGATGCCCGGAAGGTTGAGTCCCTTGCGCGAGCGCAGTGGACCACCGACGAGCACGCGGCATTCCACATTGTTCGCCGAAATGCGGCTCACCTCCAGCTGGATGATGCCGTCGTTCAAGAAGAGGCTGTCCCCGGGTTCGACCACCTGCGGAAGGGGCTTGAAACTGACCGAGACCCGCGTCCGGTCTCCGGTGATTTCGTCGGTGGTCAGCGTAAAACCGTCGCCTGCCCGCAGTTCAATCAGATCCCCGCCGATTTCGCCCACCCGCATTTTGGGTCCGGGCAGGTCCGCCATGATCGTCACGCGCCTGCCGGTCACCCGTTCGGCGTCGCGCAGGCGCTCGATTTTGCGTCGGTGCTCCTCGAAATCGCCATGCGAAAAGTTGAGGCGGGCCACATCCATTCCGGCGAGCAGCATGCGCTGCAGGATTTCGGGGGACTCGGAGGCCGGTCCGATGGTGCAGACAATCTTTGTTTTATGGTCGGGCAGGGCCATGTTGTTCTCCCCTCAGGTTTTGTTGTCGTAAGGGCGCCATGTCGAGTAAGGACGAATCATACGCCGCCGGTTTTTGAAAGATCAATTCCGGGGCGGATGATTTTTCCCGGCGGGTTGTGCCAGAGAATGAAAACGGCATCTTGACGGCGCGAGGCGAAAGAGTAGCGTTTACGCATGGCCATGGAGAAATACAGGTTGCCGCTGCTGGATGTGGAGAACGTGTTGCCGATTCTCAACCAGATCGCCATTTTCGGCGGGCTGGACGACCGGCAGCTATACACGGTGTTTCACCTACTGGAGGTGGAGCACTACAAGAAGGGCGAGTTCATCTTTCGGCAGGGCGACGCGCCCAGCCACATTCGCATCATCCGGTTGGGCCGGGTGCATATTGTCGAGCATGTCGATGGTACGCCGTTGGAGCTGTTCGAGTTCAGGACGGGCGATTGCTTTGGAGAAACGTCTGTAATTGCCATTCATCAGCATACAGCCAGTGCATTGGCGATGGAGGATACCGAGTTGTTGGTCATTCCGCGAGACAAGCTGTTCGGGCTCTACGATTCCGATCCGAAGCTCTTCGGCATGCTGATGATGAATATTGCGCGCGAAGCCTGCCGCCGGCTGAACCAGACCGAAGACATCATGCTGCACTACGCCCTCGAAGGGAAGCCGGGCAAGTAGGGGCAGGCGTCACGCCTGCCATCTACACCTCGATTCCCGCAAACGTGCGCAGCGCCACTCCAATCAGGAAGCTGATGGCGGATACGCCGAGGCTGAGCCCGGCCATTTCCAGGAAACGCTTGCGAAAGGAAACCTCGTTTACTACCGAGATGTAGTAGTTGAAGAAGGCGACAATGAGCAGCGCCACCGAGAGCGTGGAGGCAAGGCAAAGGTAGTAGGAGGATATGAGCAGGTAGGGTAGGATCAGGGCGACAACGGTGAGCACGTAGGCCGTGCCGGTGTAGACTGATGCCTTGACCGGGTTCTGGCCGTGGTCTTCCGATTTGGTGGAAAGATATTCGGAAACCGCCATCGAAAGCGCGGCGGCGAGGCCGGTAATGGTACCGGTCAGGGCGATGAGTTTGGTGTTCTGCAGGGCAAACGTGAGTCCGGCCAGTGCGCCGGTCAGTTCCACCAGTGCATCATTAAGACCCAGCACGATGGAGCCGACATAGCGCAACCGTTCTTCGTCGAGCATGTCGATCAATTCCTGCTCATGGTCATTCTCGTCGTCGATGATATGGTCGATCTTCAACTCTTCGAGGACATGCCTGTAGTTTTCCTGCGCCTTGTCCTCGCCGGCTTCCATCAGTTTAATGGCAAAAGTGAAACCCAGCAGGCGGGCGATCATCCTATACTTGAGGATGGTAAATTTATTTGGGGCGATATCCCGGCCGGTGTGGAGTTTCCACTCGCGATAGTGTCGCATTTCATCGAGTGCAATCTTTTCCAGGATACGACTGTTTTTTTCGTTGGTAGCCCGGCTGGCCAGCTCCATGTAGATATGGTGTTCGGTGATCTCGTTTTGCTGAAAAAGCAACAGTTTCGCGGGCG
>JBNKSB010000121.1:0-7823 GCA_050297095.1 Pontiella sp.
CAAAAGGGGTGCGGCGCTTTGCCATCACCGGCCGCAAAGTCTTTGGCGATGCCACGCTGAAATACGAAGGGTATCTTTCGACGCTTGCCGAACGAGGATTCGGCTGTCTTGAGCTAAAGTCCCGCCAGAGTATCCGTAACATTGCTAGCCAGATTGAGCAGCTTGCCGGCGATGGTCCGGTCGGTTTGTTGGCAACCGAAGATCCGGTTGGTCGGGTAGTGATTGATGCGTGCATTGATACTGGTCTACGCGTGCCGGAGGATGTGTCCGTCCTGGGAATCAATAACGATAGTTTTGCCTGCGAAATGCTGCATCCGCAGATGTCGAGCATCGAGCTGGGCGCGGAGCGGGTCGGCTGGCAGGCGGCACAGATGCTGGACGAAATCATACGCACGGGCAGGGAACCCGAGGAACCGGTCCGCATTTCTCCTGAAAAAATCGTGGAGCGCCATTCCACGGACCTGACCGCGGTAAGCGACAAAGCCGTGGCGGCGGCATTACGGTTCATTCGGGAAAATGCGCATCGGCCGGTTCAGGTCGACGATGTTGCAAGGGTGGCGCATGTCGGGCGGCGTACGCTGGAAATCCGCTTCCGGTCGTTGCTGCAGCATTCGGTCTACGAGGTTATACGGCGCGAACGCATTCAGCGTGCCATCCGTCTGCTGAAAGAAACGGATATGCTTGTAGAGGATGTTTCGTCTGCATGCGGGTATGTGACGAGGGAGCGCTTCAACCAGGCCTTCAAAGAGGAATCCGGCACAACCCCATCGGGATACCGGCGGAGATTCCGGTTTTTCAGTTGAACTTACGTTTGCGCATATCAGCCGATATTGTGCGTGAAATACGTATTCTCATTTTATGTGGATCCGGTAAAGTTGTCGCCCATTTTAAACACACAAGGAGAGTTGTATGGACCTGCAAGTAAGACCTGCTGAAGAATGCAAGTATGATATTTTATCGTTGGGCGAAGTGATGCTTCGCTTGGATCCCGGCGAAGGTCGCATCCGCACCGCTCGTCAGTTTCGTGCATGGGAGGGCGGCGGCGAATATAATGTGGCTCGCGGACTACGCCGTTGCTTCGGTCAGCGTGCCGGCATTGTTACTGCTTTTGCTAAGAACGAAGTCGGCCTACTGATGGAAGACTTCATTCTGCAGGGCGGGGTGGATACTTCGCTGATCAAGTGGGTGGACTACGATGGAATCGGGCGCTCGGTGCGTAATGGCATGAACTTTACGGAGCGCGGTTTCGGTATTCGCGGTGCGGTTGGCTGTTCCGATCGCGGCAATACGGCGGCTTCTCAGCTGAAATCCGGCGACATCGATTGGGAATATATTTTCGGCACGCTTGGCGTTCGCTGGTTCCATACCGGCGGTATCTTTGCCGCACTATCCGAAACCACAGGCGAAGTGGTGATTGAAGCCGCCAAGACGGCCAAGAAATACGGTACGATTGTTTCATACGATCTCAACTACCGTCCGTCACTCTGGAAGGGCTTTGGAGGGTTGGAGAAATGCCGGGAAATCAACCGAGAGATCGCCAAGTATGTCGATGTTATGATCGGCAACGAAGAGGACTTCACCGCCTCCCTTGGCTTTGAGGTTGAGGGTGCCGATGAGAACCTAACCGATCTCGAAGTCGGAGCTTTCCAGAACATGATCAAGAAAGCCGTGAAAGAATTCCCGAACTTCAAGGCGACGGCCACAACCATGCGTGGCGTAAAAACAGCAACGGTGAACGACTGGGGCGCTATGTGCTGGGTGGACGGTGAGTTCTACACCTCAACACATCGTCCGGGATTGGAAATCATGGACCGCGTCGGCGGCGGCGACAGCTTTGCCTCCGGCTTCATCTACGGTATGATGATCCTGCAGGATCCGGCCAAAGCCATTGAATACGGTGCGGCGCATGGTGCGCTGGCCATGACCACGCCGGGCGATACCACCATGGCCTCGCTCGCAGAAGTTGAAAAAATCGTCGCCGGTGCCGGCGCGCGGGTTGATCGCTAAGGAGAAATGCCATGTTGAATGAATTGCTTAAACGGCCGGTAATTCCGGTGATTGTTATCGACGATGCCAGCGACGCCGAGCCGCTCGCCGAAGCCCTGATGCAGGGAGGGATGGACATAATTGAGGTGACCTGCCGTACGGCCGCCGCACCGGAAGCGCTGGCGCGCATCAAGAAGTCGTTTCCGGAAATGCTGCTGGGGGCTGGAACCGTCGTTACATCCGAACAGGCCAAGATGTGTATCGATACGGGCGTTAGCTTTGGTCTCGCTCCGGGCCTGAATCCGGACACGGTCGAGTTCTTTCAGGAAAACGACACGCTCTTTATTCCTGGCGTCATGACACCATCGGAAATCGAGGCGGGGCTGGCGTTGGGCTGCAAGATGCTCAAGTTTTTCCCTGCTGGCGCAGCGGGCGGGGTGAATATGCTCAAGAATCTGGGCGCACCGTATGGTCCGCTCGGCGTTCGCTTCTGCCCGACCGGAGGCGTGAGTCTCGACAACATGCTCGATTATCTGTCGATGCCGATCGTCAGCGCCATTGGCGGATCATGGTTGGCTACGAAGCAGCAGATTGCCGATAAGCAGTGGGATGCGATCACGCGGCAGGTCAAGGATGCTCTGGCCAAGGCTGCGGAGTGCAAGAAATAGAGTGCTGCTTTATTCAAAGCGCGCTTTGAATGAGGTGAATTCAGACTTGAGATCGTCGAGTTCCTTGCGGAGCTTGGCGATTTCGTTTTGCAGGGTTTCAACGCGGCCACCGGCCACCGGATCTGGATCGGTTGATTGCTCCATTTCGGATTGCTCAATCCGTTCTGCGGGATCGCCGGAAAATAGATGTGCCCAGCGACGTTCGCGCTTGCCGGGCTCGCGCGGCAGATGAACCACGAACGGGCCTTGCGGGTGATTGGCGAGTCCCTGTAACGTTTCCTCGACTTCCCGGGCATCAACCAGCGGATGCAGGCGCGAGGCATGGGCGCGCAGATCGCCCGGGGTTTGCGGGCCGCGGATAAACAGTTCGCAGAGGATCGCCATCTTTGCGGGCGAAAAGTTCCAGTGCGCAGCCATGTTGTGACGGTATTTTGGAACGCGACTTCCGGTTGAGCTCACTTCGACAACCAGCTTGTGGTTGGTCCGCATCTCATAGAGCGCTTCTTCAACTGCCCGTTCTTCGAGCGCCATGACGGGGTCGCGGTTCGATTTCTGGTTGCAGGCATTTACCAAGGCGTTCAGGGTCAAGGGATAGTATTCTGGCGTGGCCATTTCCTTTTCGATCAGGCAGCCCAATATGCGTTCTTCGATAGGGTTGAGTTCCAGTTCCATCGTGGCCTCTCCGGCTGTGCAATTCCGCTTTGTTTTTGCGATCGGGATGAAATCCATACCGCATGTATCCTACCCGTATATTCCGAAAACATACTGAATCGGGCAAAAACAACCTATTCAGCTATCCGGGAATATTGCATTTCTTGAATGCAGAAGTAAATTCGATTGAACCGATCAGCGAAAACCTCTTCTATCGGCGTATTCATATTTTACGTACAAGGATCGAATCATGAATTTACTACGAGTAGCCGAAAGTATCAGCGCGGAACTGATTTGGGGGCCGGAAGGCTGGGAAGACATCAACATCGAGACCGTTTTTGCATCTGATTTGATGAGCGATGTACTGATGAGTGATCGCGATGAGATGTTGCTGGTAACTTCGCTTTCGACGGAGCAATCGGTTCGGTCTGCCAGCATTGTTGGTTCAGATGCGGTGGTGATTGCCAACAACAAGACGGTGACCGATGGCATGATTGAACTGGCGCAGGAGCAGGAGATTGCGTTGTTTTGTAGCCGTTTCCCGAAATATGACGCCTGTGTGCTCTTGGGTCGGATTCTGGAGCCATAATGAATGGCGAGATGAAACAGCCCCTCCAATCCTCCCTGCGCATTCAGGAACTAATCTACGGCTTGCGCATCGGTGAGGTAATGACCGACAAGGTGTTCGCCGTGACCCGCAACTGCACAATGCGCGATGTGCAGAACATCATGAAGAAAAACTCCATCACGGGTGTGCCGGTGGTGGACAACAAGCGGGTGGTGGGCATCGTCAGCATGAACGACCTGATGAATGCGTTGGAACAGGGGGCCATGGATGATTGCGTCACAAAATGGATGGCTGGTGAGGTCCAGACGCTAGAGGAAGACATGCCGCTCTCCTTTGCAATTTCCGCCTTCAATAAGTTTCCTTTCCGCCGTTTTCCGGTAGTCAACAAAAAGAACGAACTGGTGGGTATCATCACATTCAGGAATATCAACCTGTCGTTGATTCGGGAGCTTTCGCGCCAGTTGCGGGAAATGGAAAACATGCAGGAGCATCCCGCCGATCCGGAATCACTGGATTTGGTAAAGGTCTATCAACTGCATCGCTACGATTTTGAGAATGGTGGAAAGGCCTCGAGCGAAATCAAGAGGTTCCTGAAGGTGCGAGGGATTTCATCCAAGCTGATCCGGCGCGTGGCCGTGGCCAGCTACGAGTTGGAAATCAATCTGGTCGCCCATTCGATTGGCGGCATGCTGGGGTTCGATATCAACAAAGACCGCGTAAAGATTTCGTCGCACGACCGTGGTCCGGGTATTGCCGATATCGACAAGGCGATGACAGAGGGCTTTTCGACGGCGAATGAGTGGATTCGCTCGCAGGGCTTTGGCGCCGGCATGGGCCTCCCCAATGTCAAGCGCGTGGCCGACCGGTTTGCCATAAAGTCGTCCGTCGGCATGGGAACCATGGTGCAGGCGATTATTTATCTGAATTCGGAGGAAGAACATGAAAATCAGTGATCTGGAAGAGCTGGGTGGGTTTGAGTGTCTGCAAGGCGAGTATGTGGATGCCGAGATTACTTCCGGTTATACATCCGACCTGCTGAGCGATGTAATGGCCAACGCCGAAGAGGGGGGCGTTCTGATTACGATCCAGGCGCACAAGAATACCATTGCGGTTGCCTCGCTTACCGGTGTTTCGGCGATTGTTTTTTGTAATAACCGGCCGGTTGCCGACGAGGTGTTGGTGACGGCTAGCCAGGAAGGGATGGCCATCTTCCGGACTTCGATGAGCCAGTTTCAGGCTTCTGCCATGATTGCCCAGCATCTGGGAGGCTGTCCCGCCCGCTAGGAGGGGAAATGCACTATCGCGCGGACTTTCATATCCACAGTTGCCTGTCACCCTGCGCATCGTTGGAGATGTCGCCGGCGGCCATTGTCCGGCAGGCACGGTTGGTTGGGTTGAATGCCATCGCGCTAGCCGACCACAACTGTGCATTCAATCTGCCGGCCTTTGCCCGTCACTGCGAGCGAGATGGCATGGAGTGTCTATTTGGTTTGGAAGTCACGACTGCCGAAGAGGCTCATATGCTCTGCCTGTTTGACGACCTCGATTCGGCGCTTGAATTGGGGGAGTTGGTTTATGCCAGCCTTCCGGACCTTTGCAATCAACCCGATCGCTTTGGGGACCAACCGATTGTCGACGAAAAAGACGAGATCATCGGCTTTGCGGAAAAATTTCTGATCAGTGCATCAACCTACGACGTGGAATCATTGCTGGATCTAGTGCATTCGCTGGGTGGACTTTTTATTCCCGCGCATATTGATCGTTCCGTGTTCGGGATTGTTTCGCAGTTGGGATTCTTGCCCAATGAGAATTTCGATGCCGTTGAGCTGACAGCAAGGGGTGATCCTGAGCTGGCCCGTGACTATCCCATCGTGCGAAACTCGGATTCGCACCAGCTGGCAACCATTGGTTCGGCGTTTACGGAATTCAGCCTTGAGCACCTCGCAGTGTCGGATCTTCGGACCTGTCTAAGAGAGTAGTACCGTTTTCGGAAAACTACTTTTTCTTGTCCATTACATACACCATCTGCGTGGATCCGCTCTTTCGTCGGTCCAGTTCAAAGAGTCCGGTTGCTTCGAATAGCAACGTAAAGGTTCGGTATCCGTAGCTACGGGGGTCGAAGTCCGGCTGTTGGCGTTTGATTAGGCTGCCGCAGGCCGAGAGCAACGCCCATCCATCCTCGTCGGCATATTCGTCAACGGCATTGCGCAGGGTGTTGACCAGCTTGGAGTCTTGGCAGAGTTGCCGCTTGGTTTTTTTCGCCGGCTCATTTTTTGTTTCTTTGTCGGACGTGCTTTTCTCCGCTTCATCCAGTTGCAGCACTTCGGTCAGGATAAAGTCGTCGCAGGCGTTGCGGAACGCCACCGGTGTTTTGCTTTCACCAACGCCAAAGACGTAGATTTGCGATTCCTTAAGCCGGGAGGCCAGCTTGGTAAAGTCGCTATCGCTTGTTACAAGGGCGAAGGCATCGAACTGCTCGCTATACAGCAAGTCCATGGCGTCGATGATCATGGCGGCGTCGGAAGAGTTCTTTCCTTGGGTGTAGGAAAATTGCTGGACGGGATTGATGGCGAGCTCGTTGAGCGGTTGTTTCCAGTTTTTGAGATGGTTGCTGCTCCAGTCGCCATAGGCCTTTTTCACAATGATGTGACCGTGTTTCGATAGCTCGTTGAGGACGGCACCCATTACGCTGTGCTGCGCGTTTTCGGCGTCAATGAGGACTGCGATCTTTTTTTCGGTGTCGATATCGATCATAACCAGCCAACCTTTCGTTGATGAAAGCACGATATAGGGTTGTCCTCTATTCGACAAGCACAGCTGATTGAAAGCTTGCCAGAAAAGTGGGATAAAGGGGGGCAGGAATAAGGGAGGATTGCTATGAGTAAAGATCCATTGTTGCAATGGGGATTGCCTATCGAGAAAACATTTCTCGTCGCCGGACCGTGCAGTGCCGAAAGCGAGGAGCAAATGCTGCGAACGGCCCGCGCACTCGCCGATAGCGACATTGGGTTCTTTCGCGCGGGCATATGGAAGCCGCGCACCCGTCCCGGTACCTTTGAGGGCGTTGGGCTCAAGGGGCTGGCCTGGCTGGACCGGGTGCGCCGGGAGACCGGACTGAAGGTCGGTACCGAAGTTGCGGAACCGGCCCATGTGGAAGCTTGCATGGAATACGAACTGGATGTTCTTTGGGTCGGTGCCCGTACCACCACCAACCCTTTTTCCGTGCAGGCTATTGCCGATGCCTTGCGGGGCGCGGAGATTCCGGTCTTCGTCAAGAATCCGATGAGCGAGGATATCGGACTTTGGATCGGGGCCATGGAGCGCTTGTCGAATGCGGGGGTTTCCAAAATTGGAGCGATCCACCGGGGGGTGGCGTCTCGGTTGGAGATGCGCTGTCGCAACGCGCCGGCATGGAAGATGCCGATCGAATTGATGCGTAGAAATCCGGAAATTCCAGTGCTGTGCGACCCGAGCCATATTTGCGGGCGGGCCGACTTGATCGGAACGATTGCGCAGGAAGCAATGGATTTACTATTCGATGGCCTGATGGTGGAGGTCCATTGCGATCCCTCTCGTGCATTGTCTGATGCTTCCCAGCAACTGACGCCGGCTCAATTTCTCGATATGGTTTCGATGTTAAAACTGCCGCACGCTGATGGTAGCAGGCCGGAATATCAGATGCGCATGAGCCAGTTGCGGGAAGCTGTGGATGAAGTTGATAGCCGTGTGTTGGAACTATTGGGGGAACGCATGGAAATTGTGAGGGAAATGGGGCGCCTGAAAGCCAGGGAAAATATTTCAACTCTTCAGCCTCAGCGTTGGCGCTCTATTCTGGAAGACCGCACTGCCCGAGGGGTTGGCCTGGGGTGTTCGCCGGGTTTTGTGGAAGGATTTATGCAACTTATTCACGAGGAAGCAATTCGAGTTCAGGAGGAGGAGCGTCTTGGCGG
>JBNKSB010000122.1:0-3302 GCA_050297095.1 Pontiella sp.
AAAGATTGCCAGGCCAAGCACATCGGCGTTGATCAGGTCCACATCAAATCCGATGTTCACACTGCCAACATCGGCACCGCCGGTTCCGCTTTTTTCGAGTCCTTCGGCGGCAACCAGGACCCCGTCAAAATCCGATCCCGCACTCATGAAAATCGTTCCGTTATCGGCAAACAGAAGTCCATCAAAGGTTACTTGCGAATTGAAAATGATATCCCCTCTTTCAGACAGCAACGAAACCCCAGTAAGGGTCACTGCGTCCGATGCACCATGCGTAGTAAATTCAATATTGTCATATGCATAGATGATAGATCCATCTCCGACGGTCGAGTGATTGGGAAAGACTACATCTCCCCCAGCCAGAACCTTAACGTCTTGCCCTAATTGCGCCTGGTTGTTTCCAAAGTCGACATCTCCCGGAAATATCACCGTATAGCCGGCAGGGACTGATACATCTGTGGCACCAAAATCAACGGTATTTGTGTGATAAATAATCGTCTTTGTAAGGGTGTTGGTCGTTGGAGGGCCACCGTTGACTGTAGCGTCATCGATCGCGGATTTAAATGGATTGCTATCCTCCAAGGTAGGCGGCACGTAGCCCGGCGGAAGCTGCACCACACCTGCCACCTTTCCGTTTCCTGTGATATTGTTGGTCGGATCAGCCATGATATAGTCATTAAAAACCGACGTTGCATTGTTGCCGGTATCCATGCTTCCGTTCAGACGCACGATCATGGGACCATCGACATCATTCTGGGAGGAAAAATTACCCCCGGTACCGGCGTCGTGGGCCACAGGTCCCGGAGTAACATCAACCTGTACCTGCAAGGTGCGTTGCGCACCGTTGACCCAACCGTCCGACTGCACAGTATAACGTTTCCCACTGTAGGGAAGAGTAGAAACGGCCACCACCCTTCCCGTATAGGACATACGGTTATCGTTGGTAGTGACCAGCCACGGATTAGCACGATATAGGGGGTTCCACTTAAGCTTTTGAACTACATGCTCAAGCCCGGACTCCGCCATCCAGAAAGCCTGCTGGGTTTGCGAAACATATACCGTTTCCAAGGCGTTCGTATGTTGCAGTTTAAGCAGTCCCAACGTAAGCACACTGAAGGCCAGCACCACGATCGCCGCAAGAACCAGTGCTCCGCCGTTCTTGCTGCCATGCTCGTTTGTATGCGTATTCATGGTTTGTTCCTCGTTACAATCTGCATAGTTTCAACGGTTCGATCCGTTCCAACGTTAACGGCAATAATTACACTCACTACTCCATTGGTGGGATTCTTGTTTACCGCAAACAAACCGACCCCATCACGAATCAACTGCATATCGACGCTACCCGAAGCGTCCAGGCTTCCCCCGTTTTTGGTGAACGTTGTCGACCGGGACCCGTCCGGCGTTGAGCAGGTCAGTTCTGAAGGCACGCTCGTGATGACGTCGTCGATGTTCGCCATGCGAATTTCCTTGGCGATCACCCGCATGGCGAGTGAAACATCCCGCTGCATTTCCACACTGCTATTCCCTCGCGTCCATGCGGTATAGCCAAAAACAAGCATGGAGCCGACCGCCAATACCATAACCGCGAATGCGATGGTGCTCACCATCAGTTCGATTATAGTAAAACCGCCTGAACTATTCTGCTTTACCTTCATGGAAGATCCTAATCATTTGTATGTGATCTCTGTAACAGCATATACCGTATCAGTACTGATATTATTGTTTTGGGTTACCTCTACCTCAATGCGCTTGAACTCGTCGGCAATACTTGGGCCCGTGTATCTGGTGCGCGTAATGGCTATCGTATGCGGTATGCCGTCAACAACTGTACTCGTCTCATCTGAAGATGGCGACGTAACGATGTCCAGATAGGGTGTCGCCTTTTCCTCTTCCAACACTTTGTTTGCCAGTTCGACAGCAATGCGCTTGTTGCCCTGCGCCTGAATGCTCCCGCCCGTCCGGTACAACGCGGCAGCGCCCCCAATGGCCAAGACAGCCAAAAGAAGAATCGCCACCATGATTTCAAGCAAGGTAAATCCGGCCATTTGAGCTGCGACCTTTTTTTTCATAGCCACCTTAACCTCTCCGCTTCGGAATACAGTGTACAACCCATGTCAATATCTATACAGCTTTTCAACAAAGCGCCCGTTGACATGGCAACGGGCTTAAAGCATCAATCCATGCAGCCCAAGCTGCCTGATTATCCACCACGAATGATTACTTCGTTACAGATAATCGTAGAAATATTTCACCACTTTATCTCCGGTAGGACTTCTAAACAGCACTTCGGTTTTGCGGATTTCCAAGATCTTGAACCCCTTGATCAGCTCGCCAACGTGGTAGTTTTCATTGTCGATGGTGACAATAGGGTCGGACTGGTTCCAAAAAATCGCGCTCAGATTCACATTCAGAACATTCGGATCATCGGTCGATTCGTTGACATTGGTCGGCATTACCCGGGGTGTGATCAGGGTGGTTCCCTTCGAGGCAACGATTCCTCCCGTTGCCAGGATCTTTTCATCCACGACGCCTTTATCCAGCACATCCTTCACAATGCCCACATTGTCATCGATTTTTTGCGCCAACTTGGAATATCGTGAAATATCGGCCGTTCGGGCACCTTCGGTTTCGATCTTCTTGTTGGCCATCGACAAGGGCGTCCCGATCAATATGACGGCGGCCACGGTGGCGAATACCGCTGTCTTCGGGGATTCTTCGCGATAGGTACCAACCAAGGGTTCGGATTCCTTCAGCATTCTTTTCATCATAAATCTCCAGTGGCCTTCATGACATCATTCACTAGAAGCAAATCGAATACCACCTTGAGCTCAAACCCCTCCCCTTCCAGCTCATCCCGGTTCTGAGTCATGGAGATCGAGCGAGCCGACACCAAGGGATGGGAGGACCTAATATCGTTGAGAAACAGTTGAAAATCGGCAAATTCGCCAGATGCCTGCACAAGTGCCGAGAGCGTTGGAATCCCGGTTTGAGCCTTCTTATCACTCTGCAGAATCTGCGTTCTTTTCAGTACAATATTCCGGTTTTGCGCGCTCTCGGCCAACAATGAAATCAACTGGTCTTCTGAAGAAATACGCTTATCCGCGGTAATCCCCAACTCATCGAACAGTTTTTGTACGTTTTTGCGGGCATTAATCACATCGGGCAAGACATCCGATAGCGCCTTGGTTTCCTTCAACCGCCACTCCGCACGTTGCTGGTAGGCGAAGGAACTCAATCCCCCGATGGTAACCAATATCGGAGGGACGATGATCCATAGTACCAATCTGGCCCTGCTAGCCTTGAAC
>JBNKSB010000123.1:0-9162 GCA_050297095.1 Pontiella sp.
GGTCTACTCCGGCGCCGGCGCGATGCCGATCTGCGGGCCGGATCCGATCAGCAACGGCCGGATGTAGAGCGAGCCGCCAGTGCCGTACGGCGGCACATATTCTTCATTGGCTTTAACCACACGTGCGATGGCATCCAGGAACATTTCCTCCGGAATCCCGGCCATACAGGTGCGGTGGGCCGTGTTGGCCATGCGCTTCGCGTTGGCCTCGGGCCGGAAAATGCGTACCTTGCCATCCTTGCAACGGAACGCCTTCAATCCTTCGAAGGCGGCTTGGCCATAGTGCAGACACGCCGCCGCGATATGCATGTCGATATGGGGCTTTTCCACCAGTTCACCGGCGTCCCAGGTCCCATCCTTCCACACGTAGCGAACGTGGCAGTTTGTATCTATGTATTTAAAGCCCAATGAATTCCAATCAATTGCCTGCATTTTAATCTCTCCCAGTCTGTTTTTCGGGGATAAAACCAATCACAATTAGCGTATTGCGGCGAAGATGCAAGCTCGTCTCCACCCTTACCTTGCCTAAAAACACCAAGCACCGAACCTGCATCGCAGGTTATAGCCGACAAACTTTTCCTTATTCGCGTGAAATCCTATTAATAAACGTCTAAAACGATCGCATGCAAAGTGCGGATAAAAAAGTGGCCATCATTGGTGCAGGGATTACAGGGCTGACGGCGGCGTTCGAGTTGCAGCAGCGAGGGATCGACTGCACGGTATATGAAGCATCGGACCGCGTCGGCGGTTGCATCAAGACAGTGAAGGAGGATGGCTTCCTGGTGGAATGCGGCCCCAATTCGCTGCTGGACACCCATCCCAACCTCGGCAAGCTGATTGCCCGGCTCGGACTGGAAGACAACAAGCTCCCGGCCAGTAGCTCGGCCCAGAACCGCTTTATTGTGCGCGACGGAAAACCGATCGCCCTCCCCACTTCGCCACCGGCTTTTTTCACATCGAAGGCCTTTTCCACCAAGGCGAAGCTGCGGCTGTTGCGCGAGCCGTTCATCAAATCCAGGTCCAACGAGTCGGAAAGCCTCGCCGACTTTGTGAAGCGTCGGCTTGGGCAAGAGTTTCTGGACTATGCCATCAATCCATTTGTCAGCGGCGTATACGCAGGTGATCCGGATAAGCTGGCGACCTGCCACGCCTTTCCCAAGCTCTACGAGCTGGAACAAAAATACGGGTCGTTCATCAAGGGCGCGATCAAGGGATCCAAGGAACGCAAAAAACGGGAGGAGGTGGCCTCCAAGGATGCGCGCATGTTCACCCTCGACGAGGGGCTGGAGCTGTTGCCGAAGCGTTTGGCCGAAAAACTGGGCAATGCCGTTCGAATGGAATATTCGATTGCCGGCATCAAGCGACTGGACAGCGGACGATGGGATGTGGGGAGCGAGGCCTACAGCGACGTGGTGCTGGCCATACCCGCCCATGCCATGACGAAGTTGCAAGCGCCGTTTGATCTCTCTGCGATGGACGAAATCTACTATCCGCCGGTCACCAGTCTTTCGCTGGGTTTCAATGCAAACCAGTTTACCCATCCTCTGAATGGATTCGGCATGCTGATCCCGAAGATTGAAACGCGCTATTCGCTGGGCGCCCTCTTCCCGTCATCGATCTTCCACGGACGCGCTCCCGACGGCATGGTGTTGCTGACGGTATTTGTCGGCGGCTCACAATCACCGGACCGGGCATTGCAGGACGAGGATACGATTCTTGCACACGTGCTCGACGATCTGCACGACCTGCTCGGCCTCGACGGCACTCCCGACTACAAGCGCTTCAGCGTGTGGCCCAAGGCGATCCCTCAGTATGTCATCGGATACGAAAAATACCTGAACCTCATGACGAGGATTGAAACCGAACATCCCGGCATCCACTTTGCCGGCCACTACCGCGACGGCATCTCCGTGGCCAATTCCATCCTCTCCGGCCTAAAGGTCGCGGAGAAAATCATTAACCATATGATTGGGAGTGGATAGCGACCAATCTCACAAAGGACTCAAAGCCGCGCGAAGCGTAGTGCCCTTCGTGCCCTGGTGTTTAGATTATGAAACGTGGATTCTTGTTGATGAATACCGGGTCACCGGATGCGCCAACCGAGGCGGCGCTACGCACCTATCTCGAACAGTTCCTGATGGACAAGTACGTGATCGATATTCCATTTCCCATTCGCTATGCCATCGTCCATTGGGCGATCCTTCCCAAGCGTCCGGCACAGTCGGCCGAGGCCTACGAATCGATCTGGACTGAAAACGGCTCGCCGCTGATCCACTACTGCTCCAACCTCGTCGACGGACTGAAGGCCAAACTCGACGATCCGGTCGAAATGATCATGGCCTACGGCAACCCGTCCGTAGGCCACGGCATCGGCAAGCTGCTGGACGCCGGCGTCGACGAGATCTGTCTGTTGCCGATGTTTCCGCAGTATGCAATGGCGACCGTCGGTTCCTGCGTCGCCGGAGTAAAGAGCGAGCTGAAGCGCCGTAAGTGCAACGCCACCCTGCGCGTCGTCCCTCCGTTCTATAATGAACCCACCTACTTTGAGTCGGTCGCCGAATCGCTGAAGGAGGTCGACGAGCACATTCTCTTCAGCTACCACGGACTGCCGGTGCGCCACCTGAAGAAAACCGACCCGACGGGCGCTCATTGCATGACGTCATCAACGTGCTGCAGCGAGCCGTCCATGGCACACGACACCTGCTACCGCCACCAATGCTTCGCAACCACCCGAGCGATCACGGAAGCGGCCAACATTCCGACCGACCGCTACCACATCTCGTTCCAGTCACGCCTCGGACGTGCCCAGTGGATGGAGCCCTACACCGAGGAAACCCTCCGACAACTGCCCGCGAATGGAATAAAAGAGCTGGCCGTCGTCTGTCCCGCCTTTTTCTGCGACTGCCTCGAAACACTGGAGGAGATCGAGATCCGCGGCAGGGAAACCTTTCTCGACGCCGGCGGCGACTCGTTCCGCATGATCCCCTGCCTCAACGATTCCGTCGCAGGATTGCACTGTCTGCAAACATTGATGCTGGATTCCGGAAGCTGGCCCACAGCGTCCTGACGGAGAAGCGATGAAACATCAAATCGAACCGATCGGCATTATCCACTCCCTTTTTAAAAAACAAGCAGGAATGACCGCAGGCATTAACGCCACATCTTAAAGCTGTCACATGGGTGTACCGGTCGGCTTGAACCTCGTCACTTCGGGTACAAGTTTGTACGTATTTTACGTTTTAGCGATCCCCAGCCCAAGACTCCGGATCATTTCCAGATCAGCTTCGTACTGCGATCCGGCGACGGTGAGGTAGTTTCCGGTCATGAGCCCGTTGGCCCCGGCAGCAAAGAGGTCCGCCTGCCGATCACCCAGCACGTGGGCGCGTCCACCGCAGATGCGCAGGGTGGCGGTCGGCAGCAGAAAACGGTATACGGCAATGATGCGCAAGGCCTCCTCCGCCGAGAGTGGCGGCTGCTCCTTCAGCGGCGTCCCGGAATGGGCGTAAAGAAAATTAATCGGCACACTGTCCACCGCCAACTCGCGGAGGGTGATCGCCAAATCGATGCGGTCCTGCCAGCTTTCTCCCAGTCCGAACAGTCCGCCGCTACACACCTTTAATCCCGCGGATTGCGCCGCCTTGACCGTTTCCAGGCGTTGCGACCAATCCTGGGTGGAGCAGATTTCAGGATAGTAGTTTTTTGAAGCCTCTAGATTGTGGTGGAAACGGGTTACGCCCGAAGCCTTGAGCATCACAAGATCCTCAGGGGTCAACCGCCCAAGCGAAGCGCATACCGGGGCTTCATTGCCTTTACCGATCATCTCAACCGTTTCGGCCAACTGTTTCAGTTCGGTGGTGGACAGCTTGCCCCCGCTGGTCACCACGCCGCACTTGCGGTTTCCGTCATTGAGGTCCTCTCGAATCTGCGCCTCCAACTCGGCGGCATCCATGAAAGGATAGGTTTCGATCTCTGTTGTGTTGTGACCGCTTTGGGAACAGAAGCGGCAATCCATATCGCACCTGCCGCTTTTGGCATTGATGATGGAACACAGCTCGATTGTTTTTCCAAAGTGTGCTTCGCGAATCCGCGTGGCCCCGGAAAAAAGTACGGCCTCAGCCGCTTCAATGAGCGTAGCGGCTTCCTGCTCCGTACAACCGGTACCGTCAACGGCTCGATCTATGATTTGTTGCAGCATTGTTTTTCCTATTTCATCGATAGGCGTAACAGGGTACGCAACCTGGCACTTTTGAAAAGCCAAATTACCGACGGGCGCCCTTCAACCAGACGGGGCGGATCGAACGGCCGGAAGCGGGCTACGATGCCCAACGATAAACCTTGCAAAGGAACCCCCACCTTATAGGCTTTGCAGGGGCGGAAATGCAGTGAATTTACTGCAGGAATCTCAAGGAGTCCGTCAGAAGACTCCTTCACACCGACGGAAACGAATGCAAGGCGACGGGAAGCAGTCAGCCATGATACATTTCAACATTGAATTCGAGACCGCCGATGCATTGCGACTGCAAGGTATCGGATGGGAGCCCGAAGAGAAACCCAAGGCGGTGGTATGCCTGCTCCATGGTCTTGGCGAACACAGCGGACGCTACAGCCATGTGGCCGAAGCATTTGCACGCGGCGGCTATGCCACGCTCGCGATCGACCTGCGAGGACATGGCCGCTCCCCGGGACAGCGAGGCCACGCTCCGAACTATGCCTTGCTGATGTCGGACATCAACGGGTTGCTGAAAGAGGCAAAGGTACGCTATCCGGAGCTCCCACGCTTTCTGTATGGCCACAGTCTGGGCGGCAACCTGGCCATTCACTATGCCTTGAAACGAAAATCGGAGTTGGTCGGCATCATTGCATCAGCCCCCCTTTTCCGAGTAGCCTTCAAGCCGCCCGCATGGAAATCCGCATTGCTCAACACGCTGCATGCCCTGCATCTCAACCTGCCCGTTTCCAGCGGACTCGAAGAAGAAGCATTATGCCGTGATTATCATGTGGTGCAACGCTATCAGGATGATCCACTGGTCCACGACCACATCACGCCGCGGCTCGCCGTCGACATGTTCCGCGCTGGCGAATGGAACCTAAAGCGTGCCGCCCGGTTTCCCCTTCCAATTTTGCTGATGCACGGCGAGGCCGATCGCATCACGTCGCCCGAAGCATCCGTCGAATTTGCCGCACAGCTAGAACATCGATGTACCTTGAAAATATGGGATGGTCTATATCACGAACTCCACAACGAGCCGGAAAAGGAGCAGGTGCTGAATTGTATGCTGGAATGGCTGAATGCGAGATGCTGAAGTTTTTCCAGCACAACCGCGCGAGAGGGATTTATCGGCCGCCTAAGGGACTATCGCATTTTTCAAAAAACTGTAGACGCAATCCAGCAGCAGGCGGGACGCCTGCAGTACGTATCGCAGCCATCTCGGCTACCCGGTGTGGCTACATTTTTTCTTGCCCTTCTATGACGCCCGCAGGCAAGAACATTCTTCGTGGCGTTCCAGAATCTCCTGAACTCTCGACTCGCTAATCCCTTTAAACGCCACATGCGCAAGATCGGGAATGTCCTTCGGCCTGTAGTTTCGCAGGGGGCAGGATGGGCTGGCGTCGGAAAACGGGCATTCAATCAGCAACCCAAACAGCCTCTCGCGCGATCTATTGTACGTATCCATACCGTAAAAACTCCATTGCCAACCGTGCATCTCCATGAGCGGCCATCGGGAAAACCAAAACGTAGTAAAAAATACTAGTTCGCGGCGTCTGGCAAGTATTTTTCGCCCCGAAAGAGGTGAGCCAATATATCAGGGAAGCCTGATTTGAATGCGATAGAAGCGGTTGCTGATTGGAGCCGTAACCGTTTCGACGGTTTGCGAGACGGAACCAGCAAACCAAGCCACCTCGGACTGCCAGCTTTCGTTGGTGGAGGCCAGATTGAGGCGGTAATCGATCTGGTACTCCCGATTGGTTGAACTTGTAAACACCAGACTGGTGCCGTTCGTGTAGAGATTCATCTCAAAATAGGAAGCCCCATTCGTGGGAACCGTGTCCGCAATCCACTCCTGATAGTTTGTAAAGCCGTCCCCGTCCAAATCATTCGTCGCCACCATCGACGTAGAATCACTGCTGTACCGAGATTCCCACCAGTCCGGCAGGCCATCCATGTCGGCATCGTAGTTGGGTATGTTGTTGGTGATCCAGGCGCGGTATTCGGCAACCTTTCCCATGGCATTACCTGTATAATACGGGTTGGTTCCGGTTAGATAGAGGCTAATGCCCGCCACGTTCCAGTCGCCGCCGCTATTGATGAACACCGGCCCGCCAGAATCATACTGGGCCGCACCGGCCTCGTAGGGGGTATCCAACAACGTAAACGCGGTAGTGAAACAGAGCGTACTGCGGTTTCCTGCCGTACCGCCGACATTTACGTTTACCGTTTGCTCACCCGTTCCTTTGTTGGTGCCCCACCGCTTCGTTCCATTGCCAAGCGGACCATTCTCGAAAGTAACCGCAGTAACCGTTCCAGTTCGCCCAAAGCCCGCCAACAAGAGTTCATCAAATATCAGTTCCTGATTCGGTCCATGCCCTGTTACGGAATAGATTTCACCATCATACAGGGGATAATAACCGGGGAACGGCTTATCGAAGCGCACCAAGGCCAGGTCGGCAGTGGGATGGTAGATTGTTTCCTGCGGGGTGTAGATTTCGCCATTGATGGTAAGGTTTCCGCTCGCCCCATCATCGGCTACGTGAGCCGCCGTCAAAATCCAATAGTGGTCGATCGCGACGGAGGAAGAGTTCCTGAACTTATATACATAGTCCCAGTTGATGCTGTAGCCATAGTTGGTCGGATTGCTGGCGCTGATGGTATTATCCGCCGTTGCGATGGCTAAGACGTCCCGTCCGGGGCCTAAGAGCACCGTTCCCACTACAAAGAATGACAATAATCTACGCATTAATCATTCCCCCCGCTTCACGACTGACGTCATTTATATTGACCACATTCCCCCGCGAACTGCCATATAAAATTAGAGATTATTACCATTTGGTAATTTTTAAACCCCACTTTTTTATGCAGATATCATGCCGTATCGGGTACAAACGCGGAATGCACAAGGATCGAATCTATTCCAAATCGCTAGCCAATATTGCCGATTTCCGTTTCAACGCGCAGGTAGCGGACGTCTTTACCGACATGATCGAGCGCTCGGTGCCAGGCTATCGTTCCATCATCACCATGATCGAGACGCTGACCGAGCATTATGCCCAGCCCGGCAGCACCCTCTACGACCTGGGTTGCTCGCTCGGCGGCGCCACCCTCTCGATGCGGCGCGGCGTGGCGGCCGATGGTTGCCGGATCGTGGCCGTTGACAACTCCGAGGCCATGGTCGAGCGATGCCGCAAGCAGATCGAGCGCGATCACCACGCCGTTCCGGTTGAGCTGGTATGCGACGACCTCCGCAACGTGGCCATTTCCGACGCCTCCGTCGTGGTCCTCAACTTTACCCTGCAGTTTATCCCGCCCGCCGAGCGACTGGATCTGCTGAAGCGGGTCTGTGCAGGCATGCGCGCCGGCGGCGTTCTGATTCTGTCCGAAAAAGTGGTCTTTGCCGACGCCCATTTGAACGCCCTGCTGACGGATATCCACCACGACTTCAAGCGGGCGCACGGCTATTCCGATCTGGAAATCAGTCAAAAGCGCAACGCGCTCGAAAACGTGCTCGTTCCGGAAACCACCGCCGCCCATCGCGAACGACTCACCGCTGCCGGATTTTCCTCAAGCGATGTCTGGTTCCAGTGCTTCAACTTCATGTCCATGCTCGCCGTAAAGTGAATTAAACACGAAGACACTAAGTGCACTAAGTGAAACTTCTACCACCAAGCCTTCGTGATCTTTGCGCCTTTGTGTTTATTATTTCCCATTCCTCATGAAAATCGACTACTCAGACTTCTACTCGTTGCTGAAAGACACGCCGCTGGAGCCGTGGATCGAGCTGTTGCCCGAGCGCATCGCCCACGGTCTACGCTACGAACGCCACGGTAACCTGCCCCGGTGGGAGGAAGCACTGGCCAAATTGCCGGCAATCGATTCCGCCTCCGTCGATCTGAAATCCGAAGTGCGCGTAGACGGACCGGATATCGAAGGCCTCGAAGGTCTCCTCAAGGCCTTCCACCCTTGGCGCAAGGGGCCATACCATATCCACGGCGAACACATCGACACCGAATGGCGTTCCGACTGGAAATGGGACCGCGTACTGCCGTACCTCCAACCGCTTGAAGGACGCACCATTCTGGATGTCGGATGCGGCAACGGCTACCACTGCTGGCGCATGGCGGGCGAAGGAGCCAAGCTGGTGGTCGGGATTGATCCCTCCCCGCTGTTTATCTGCCAGTTCTTTGCCATGCAAAATTTTATCCGGAACCCGCACGCCTGGGTGCTGCCGCTCGGCATCGAAGATGTCCCCGAAACGCCCGGAGCCTTCGACACCGTTTTTTCCATGGGCGTGCTGTATCACCGCAAGAATCCGCTCGAACACATCCAACAACTCAAGTCGTTCCTTCGCCCCGGCGGCGAGTTGGTGATCGAAACGCTGGTGGTCGACGGCCCCGATGGCTATTCGCTCATTCCCGAAGGCCGCTACGCCAAGATGCGCAACGTCCACGCCATCCCCTCCGTTCCAACGCTGGAACAATGGATGACGGATTGTGGCCTGCGCGGTGTCAGTACCGTCAACGTCACCACCACCTCCACCGAAGAACAGCGTTCAACCGACTGGATGACCTTCGAATCGCTCCCTGATTTCCTCGACCCCACCGATCCGACCAAAACCATCGAGGACCACCCCGCTCCCAAACGGGCGGTTACGATCGGTTCGACACCATAGAAAGCGTTGCGCAACATCATTATTACTAAAAGATAATTTGTTTCCCGTCGACGGCCTTGCTCCATTTCAATATCAAAAAGACATTTATATCCGGTAACGAAAAGGTTTGAGGTTTTTAGATGAAACAGATGATTTCCATGGTAAGCATACTGCTTATTGCGGCGGCAACACGGGCGGACGTAATTACTTGGCCAACCATGAGCGAATGGAACCCGCTCTATTCCAGCACAGGTCTTTATAGCGATCCCAACAACGACATCGGGAACAACGGACATCT
>JBNKSB010000124.1:0-10207 GCA_050297095.1 Pontiella sp.
GCCAGGTTTTTGGCGCGAGGGGATGCGCCGGATGATGTGACGACTGACGGCTGAGGTGTGACGGGAACCGGAGTTGGCTTCGGAGTCTCTGCAGGCGCAGGCGCCTCCTCCGTTTTTTCTGCCGGGGCTTCATCTGCAGGACGCAATGCGCTGATGTCTTCCCCGGGCTCGCCGATGACCGCAATGGTCTTCAGGACTTCAACGTCGGCGTCGGCGGGATAGAAGATGCCCAGCACGGTGCCGGAAGCTGTCGCTTCAACCTCGAAGGTGGCCTTGTCGGTTTCCACTTCGCAAAGCGCCTGTCCTTCGGAGACTACGTCCCCTTCGTTTACCTTCCATTCAATGATGATGCAGGACTCAACGGATTGCCCCTGCCTCGGCATTAATACTTCTGTCGCCATGATTGTTCTCCTTTACGCCTTGATGATGCGAACATCGGCATTGGTTAATTCCATTTCAAAATCAGTCGTTAGATTTTCGTCGGTCACAAGTGCGTCGGCTTTATCGAACGCAACAATACGTGCAAAGCCCGGCTTACCGAATTTTCCGGAGTCGGAAATCACGATGGCCTCGTCGGCCTGCTCCGCCATTTTGCGAACAAGATCGGCCGTTTCCACGAAGTGGGCCGTGAAACCCTGCTTCACAGAGGCGCCGTCGATTCCGATAAAGGCTTTCGCTACATGAAACTGATCGATACTTTCGAGCGCCATGGGGCCGATAATCCCCTCTTCGGCCGCCCGGAATTCACCCCCCACCAACGTTACGCGGAGCTGCGGATTGGTGCGGGCATAGGTGAGTAGCAGGGTATTGTTGGTAACGATGTGTATATCGCGTTTGCCCAGAAGAAATTTTGCAATGAGCGCCGTGGTGGTTCCCGCACTGATCATCACCGTATCGCCATTCTGGATTTCGGCAGCGGCAGCCTTGGCGATGGCGGATTTGCGATCCTTGTCCTTGCGAATGCGCTCGAGAATCTTCGGATGGTAGGCCGGCATCGCACCGCCATGAGTACGAACAAGAAATCCCTCGTCTTCCAGTGCCGCAAGATCCGCACGAGCCGTAACAACCGTCACGCCAAGTTTTTTTGCCATCTCGGCGACGCTAACATGGCTATCCTCGGCAAGAATATCGAGAATAGACTCTCTACGTTCTGAAACGGAAACGGTCATAAACACTCCAGATTGGTTTTCTTTTGCTTTCTATTTCCTTTCTTTTATCTATCACTTGACATTCTGTCTAGTATCATTTTGATGTTTTTATCTGATATGGTCCGCATGTATGCATGCGTTGGGCGCGAAAAGCTATTAAGGTGAAACATGGGTCAAACCGCAGATATCGGCTCGCGTTCCGTTTGCTTCGCAAGCCGTAATCACGTCAGGCGAAAAAGGCGGGATCAAACGGGA
The DNA here is from genome assembly GCA_050297095.1 of Pontiella sp. Taxonomy (GTDB): domain Bacteria; phylum Verrucomicrobiota; class Kiritimatiellia; order Kiritimatiellales; family Pontiellaceae; genus Pontiella. Next base: position 1,404 of record JBNKSB010000124.1, read on the forward strand.
TCAGTGACTGGGCGGACACGAAGTGAGGCTGGCGCATAGCGACGGCAACGACCATAGGGAGTGGCAATCATTTTGTGGCACTACCGCGCCACCGCTTACACCCGTCTCAGCCACAAAACCATTCAAACGCACCTACCCGTTCACTCAGAACGGTGGTTTCGTTAGGCTGATTTTGTTTTACAGATGGTTCCGAACCCTTCACGAACCCGATTTCTGCAACGTCCCCGTTCTCATTGAGCATCCAGCGCTTTCGACCAGCGCAATACCGTCACGGAATATGGAGGGAACACATGGTTGCACCGCCCGCTGAACGACGGCAACTCATCCACCTTCGGTGCGATCTTGTCCGGATGATCGAAGGAGTTTTCATCTCCCATCGATGTGGCCGACAGCTCGGTGCAGACGCCTTTTGCGTATTGCCCTGCAAGGCCGGATAGATTGATATCCAAGCGCTCCGGCTGATCGCCACGGTTGACGACCTTCAAAATCAGGTCGCCGGAATCCGCCACCAATCCGGCGCTGGCATACAGCATGGGAGCGTCGCCCTTGGTTTCCGGTAGATCTACCGGCAGCACTACGTCGGGACGGTTGTTCGCGAACATTTTCTGGACATGGTAGCTCGGGGTGCCGTAGCAGCGCGTGGTATCGAATACGATGGCGTCGGGCTGCCATTTCTGCCAGTACGGATTGGTGAACAGCGGCGCATAGGACGTCATCAGTACCACGTCAGCATTGCGCTCCAGGCCGGTGAGGAAGGCCGCTTCGCCGAGCGCCGCCCCCATGTTGCCGCGGCCGGCCCCTTTCTTGACGGCGTATTCGCCCAGATAGAGCTTCGGCTTGGAGCGGTCGTAGTCGTCGTATTTCGTGGCCGCCTTGAAGAACCAGTCGGCATCCTCGTAGTAGTGTTCGTCCACGATTTCGGCAGGAACATCCGGCTCGGTGTGGATGTTCGCAATCGTAACGATATCCGGATACGCGGCCTTGATGCGTTCGTAGAATGCCTTGTAGCGCGGCAGGTAGTCGGCGCGCGTGCCGCCGCCCCAAGAATAGCCCATGCCGTTCTCGTTGCCGATTTCGACATACTTCAGGTTGAACGGCTCCGGATGCCCGTTCTTCGCGCGCAACGCGCCCCACGTCGACGTTATCGGCCCGTTGGCGTATTCGATGGCATCGATCACGTCCTGGATCCACGGCTCCAGTTGGTCCATCGGCACAAAATCCCTTTCCGCCATGCCGACATGGGCGACATACAGCGGCTCCGCGCCGAGATCCTCCGCCATTTGGAGATATTCATGGTAACCCAGTCCCCCGCTGGAACGGTAGCCCCAGATATTCCAGTTCCCAGGGCGTTCCGCGACATCGCCAATGGTCTCCTTCCACCGCCATGCATGGGCCAGTACGGCCCCTTCCGAATACGAACCGCCCGGAAACCGGAACAGTCCCGGCTTCATGTTAACCATCATTTGCGCCAGATCGGGTCGCAGGCCGCTATCCTTCCACGTGTCGCCCGGAAACAGCGAAACCATGTCGAACCAGACGGAGCCCCTTTTGTTCATGGAAAGCACCAGCCGAGCATCCGCGTCGGATTTTTCCGGAACCAGCGTCAGTTCGACTTTCTTCCAATCCCTGCCGACCGGCTTGACCGCCTGCCTTGCCAGCACTTCGCCGGTTTGCGTTTCGAGCGATACCCCGATGGGGCCGGAATACCCCTGCGTCCGCACGTACATGCTGAAGCGGTATTCCTTCCCGGCCTCGACCACGAGACCGTTGTCCGGCTTCTGCTGGGCCGCCGCGAATTTTTCCACCCACGCCTCCGAGGTTTCCGGTGCTTTTTTGGGCGAGATGATGCCCTTGAAGCCCTGATTATAAACAGCCACGCGATTCCCGCCGGTTTTATCGATGCGGATTTTCAGGCTCGTTGGATTGTTCGCATTGAGCGGCGAGGATTTGTCCAGTTCAACCGTCGCCTTCGCCCTTGAATCCATGAGCGGCGTCCAGGCAATCAGATGTTCGTTGTCTTCGAACGAACGGTTTTGCACCATTTCGGCGTAGAGCCCGCCGTCCCCTGCCCGGTTGATGTCTTCAAAAAATATGCCGTAGAACGTCGGGCTAACCGCCGCCCCCGGCTCGTCCATGTGAATAGATAGTGCCGAGTCGGATGAGACCACGGTAGAAGACGAAGTCTCAGCCTTTGCCGGGCATAGTATTGCCACGGATGCAATGGCAACCATTGCGAACTTTGCCGATAACGGCCATCCCATCGTTGTCTTGTCTATCATCATAACGAACCTGCTTTCGTTTACTTTTTCTTTAATTCGCCATCCAGAACGACCTGCTGTCCAACTGGAACATTCAAATCGACGGTCTTGTCCCCGTAGCGGATTCTGGCACCGGAACCCTTGATATTTTTAATGGTAGCGGACACCAGCTTTCCTTGCATCCAAATCATGTCGATCTCATAGCCGCCGCGGGCGCGCAATCCTTTCACGGAACCGGTCGGCCAGGCTTTGGGCAGCGCGGGCAGCAAGACGATCTCGCCGGTTTGCGATTGCACAAGCATCTCGGCCACGCCGGCAGTTGCACCGAAGTTGCCGTCGATCTGGAACGGCGGATGGGCGTCGAAAAGATTCGGATAGACCCCGCCGCCATTTACCATGTCGGTACCGACAGTATTCACGGCGGTCATCAGGTTGCGCAGCATGAGGTAGGCGTGGTCGCCGTCCTGGAAGCGGGCCCAGAAATTGATCTTCCATGCGCGGCTCCAGCCGGTGCCGCCGTCGCCGCGGGCTTCGAGCGATATCTTCGCGGCCTTGAACAGCTCGGGCGTGCCGGTTGCCGTGATCTGCCGGCCGGGGTAAAGACCGAACAGATGGGAAACGTGGCGGTGGTCGTCCTTCGGATCGTCCCGGTCGGTTTCCCATTCCTGCAGCTGTCCCCATTTACCGATCTTCGGCTTGAGCAGACGGTCGCGCATCTGCGCGACCTTATCGCGGTAGGCCTTGTCGGTTCCGAGCGCGTCGGCGGCATCGATGTAGTTGGAGAACAGGTCGTAGACAATTTCCAAATCGTAGGTGATGGCCTCTTCATCCGGCCCGTGCTCGGGCGACCACCCTACCGGCGTAACGAGCGTGCCGTCCGGGCGTTCGACGAGCATGCCTTCCCAGAATCCGCAGAGCTCCTTCAGGACGGGATAGGCCTCGTTGCGCAGGTAGTCCTTGTCCTGGCCGTAGGCATAGTGTTCCCAGAAATGCTGGGCGTACCAGGCGCTGCCGGGCGGATTCCACTTGTAGCTTCCTCCGCCGAACACCCCGTTCTCAGTGCGTACCGTCCAACCGGTTTTCGTGTCCTTCCACGCTTCGCGGGTGCGTTCGCGATAGATCGGAATCTGGCTGCGGAGATAGTCGAGGAACGGTTTCTGGCATTCGCCGAGGTTGGTCGGTTCGCTGGGCCAATAGTTCATCTCGATGTTGATGTTGGAGTGGTAGTCGCAGCGCCACGGCGGATTGTTCTTGTCGTTCCAGAGCCCCTGCAGGTTGGCAGGCATGCTGCCGGGACGCGAGCTGCTGATCATCAGGTAGCGTCCATAGTTGACCAACAACTCCTCGAGGTCGGGATCGTTGGTCTTGTCCTTCGTATAGGCAAGAAGGCGTTCGTCGGTGGGTTTGTCCGCCACGCTTTGCGCGGTCTTGCCCAGGTCGACTTGGAAGCGGTGGTAGAGCGACTGGTAGTCGGCCACATGGAGCTTGTAGAGATCCATCAGCGCATCCGCTGTGACGGCATCAACCCGCTTGGTCACCACGGCATGCGGTTTTTCACCACGCCAATTCTTTTCGTGGTCCGCCAGATAATCGGTACCGGCGGCCAGCACCAGCGTAATGGAATCGCATTTTTCGAACACCAACGAAGTCCGGGGAAGCGTGCGGTCGCCGGCATCGGGAACGCCGTCAAGCGGATTGCCGGATGCATCCGACGTCTCGACCCGGACGCGCCCGCCGGAATGGAGTACGCGGAGTTGCGATTCGTAGTGCAAACCGTCCTTGCCCAACTGACCGGCAGCGATGAGCCGGTCGCCCTCGGCCGTAATCTCGGCCCCGTGCATATCGCTCAGCCAGATCCGTCCGCTATGCGCGCCGGGCTTGTCAGCCTTGAAATGATAAATGATCACGTCCGCCGGGTGGCTGGCGAAAGCTTGGCGTTCATAGTCGACGCCATGGGCGCGATAGGACACCTTGAACGTCGCGTTGTCGACGTCCAGTTCGCGTCGGTAGTTCCTCGGGTTCTCGTGTCCAAGCTGAATAAAGACATCACCGAACGCCTGGTAGCTGCCAGTATCGTGTTCATTGCCAGTCCAGAGCGTGTCCTGATTGAACTGGACCCGTTCGGTATCAGTGAGGCCAAAGAACATGCCGCCCAGCGAGGCGTTGCCCAACGGCAACGCCTCGGTCATCCAGCTTCGCGCGGGCTGTTCGTACCAGAGCACCGAGCTGGCGGGATTGGTTTCGGCAACACATCCAACCGACAAACCCAAGACAGACAATAGGGTTATATGTGATAAGACAATCGGCTTCATATTATGAATCTCCATGAACGGCTCTGTTTTTATCCGTGAGGAACCTAAGGACCAGGTGTGGTCCTCAGGTTCGTTCCTATGGCTACAAGCTGATTTTATAAACGGCGGCATCGCGGGCTTCGCTGTCGGGGGCGGACGGCGTGGTTTCAATGACCAATGCGTCGTTCCCCTGCTTCCAACGGATGCTCGATTTGGAGCCCAGCAGCTCGATCTTCTTCACCCGACGCTTGAGCAGCTTGGCATCGGCGCCGAGCGACTTGAGGGATACCGGTTGTTCAGGCCAACCCATGACGATGGCATAGAGGGTCTTGCCATCCTTGCTGACGGTGTAGCGAATGTCCTCGGTCGTGAAGGGCTTGCCTTTGCCTTCGTTGAAACCCTGCGCGGAGAGTTCCGCACCTTCGCTGGCCGGACCCTCGCCGAAGGTTTCCCACGGGCGAGTGGCAAAAATGGCTTCACTGTTTACCTCCATCCATTGGGCAATGCCTTCGAGAATCGCTTCCTCCTTTTCGTCGATCGAGCCGTCGCCGCGCACGGGAATGTTGAGCAGCAGATTGCCGTTCTTGCTCACGATGTCGGCAAGCATGTGGACGACCGTTCGGGCGCTCTTGTAGCGGTTGTGATCGTACTCCCAGTTGTTGTAGTGCCAGCCGCCGATGCACGTGCAGGTTTGCCATGCCGGATACACAATACCCGGCGGAACACCGCGCTCGACGTCCCAGACCAAGGCCTTTTTCTGCTCCTCGGTGAGGATTTTTCCAAACATGACGCCTACGCTTCGATCGTGGGTTCTCTTCAGGTTCGAGTTATAAAAGTGGGCTGCAATCTTCAGGCCCGCATCAGTCACCGGCCAAAGAGGTAGCGCAGTATCGTCGAAATAAATCAGGTCAGGCTGGTATTTGTTGATCAGGTCCATGGTGCGGTTGTAGAACTTTTCGCAGTAGGCCTGGTCGGGCTGGCTAACGCCACCGCCCCAGTTCCAGCGGCCGTGAATGGCTCCCATGTTTTCAAAACCAGGGCTCGGCTCGTGGCGCTGCTCATAGAGATCCTGCGGATCGAGGCCCTCCCACCATTTGCCCTTGCCATCGGCCTTCGTCAGCTTGCCGTCGTAGGGCACGCCGGCCTTGTCGCCATCCCTGTCCGCACCTTGCGCAACTTCATACCAGGACCAGGCGTGGGCCGCATGTACGCTGACACCGAAAGGCAACTTGTTTTCGCGGGCGGCCTTGGCCCAGCCAGCGATGATATCTTTTTTCGGCCCAACCGCAACCGAGTTCCACGGCTGGTATTTCGAGTCCCACATGTCGAGATTGTCGTGATGGTTGGCCATCGCGAAGAAATAATGGGCGCCGACGCGCTTATAGAGTTTCACCAAGCGTTCCGGATCCCACTTATCGGCTTTCCATGCGTGGATCACATCCTTGAAGCCGAACTCCGACGGATGGCCGTATTTCTCAAGCTGGACCCCGTATTGGGGGCGGCCCTGGATATACATGTGGCGGGCATACCAGTCGCCGGCCAACGGCTCACACTGCGGCCCCCAGTGGGCCCAGATGCCGAACTTGGCGTCGCGGAACCATTCGGGAGCCTCGTATTGCTGCAGCGATTCCCAGGTCGGCTTAAACTTGCCGTTCATGACCGGCTCCTTCTGGGTGTCCACAATCACATTGGGCTTCTCCGTAATTGGAATGCTACCTGCATTCACTACTGGACAAGCGGCTGCGAAGCCGCCCAACACCGCCAATAAAATCCGTGTTCCTGATATATTATTCATTGTTCTTTCCTTGCTGTTTTGTGTTTTCGAATCTCAATCACTCCTGTCCGACTGCGTCTCGGAGGTCGAAGGTAGCGGACTGACGGTCGGTTCTGGTGGAAACTGGGTCAACAGTTACGCTGGAACCGGCCTTAAGGTAGCGCTCGGGCGAAGCAGCGAGGCGGAGAGAAACGCCTTCGGCGGAGGCCAGACCGGGCACGCGGACAAAGCTAACCTGCGCGGCGAAAGCGGGCGAGCCGTCGCTAGGCAGGACATCGACTCCATTCGCTGCGGCGTGGAGATAGCGGTCGGGGAAGTCGAGTGAGCGGAAGGAGATGGTGTCGCGGCCTCCATCGAGTCCGGGGACGAGAACCCAGCGTCCGTCGTTGACCGGGGTGACGTTTTCGTCAAGGCGCAGATGGAAGCGGCTGTGACGGAGGCTTTGTTCCGGCTGACTGAGCGGGGAGATGCTCACGACGGGATGGCTGGGCCACTTGGCCCGAAGGGCGGAGAGTTCGCTCCGCGTGATCTTCAAAATGCTTCCATGGCGCTTTTTGCTGACGCCGAAGTCATAGGCTTCGCGCGGAGGCACATGAAAACCCCGGGGATCGTCCAGGTTGGTGGAGAAAAGCGGGAGGTAACCGCCATCGGAGCCGTATTGATCCACAAAGAGACCCCATTTCTGTTCCTGGTTAAACTGGCAGAGAATCGGACCTTCAACCTGCCGTGCGGTATAGCCGAGGTAGGAGATGTCGCCGATGCGCTCCCAGTCAGCCCCCGTGAGGGTATCGCCGCCTTCGAGCGTGATCTGACCGTCGCGCGAAACGCGGTAAAATCGATGTTTCATCCCCTTCACTTCGATGATCTGCGTGTCGATAATGTCGCCCCTTCCAAGCGCTTTGCCCGGGCGCTCGATGTAGAGCTCGGGCGGCGTGAAGTTGTGGAAGTCCTTGGTGTGCGCGCCGAAGATGCGCGCCGCCATCAGCCCCTCGCGCGGCGAGATCGGGGTCCAGTAGACAAAGTAGTCGCCGGTGCTGTCGTCATAGATGGCTTCGGGTGCCCAGGCGCAACCGCTCTCGGGGATCGCGCCGGCAACATCGGCCAGCCAGGGCTTGGACCAGTTGATTAGGTCGGTGGATTCCCAGATAACGAGCGACGTTTTTTTGCCGAAGCGGGCATCGTCCCACCCCTTGCCGCTGGCGATACGCAGATCGGTGGCGAGGATGTAAAACTTTTTTCCGTCGTGCGAACGGATGATGGAGGGATCGCGCACGCCCTTTTCGCCGAGCGTGGAGATTAGGACGGGCGTGGAGTCGTTCAGGTCGTTCCACTGAAACCCGTCTTCACTCACGGAAAAATAGATCTGCTCACCCTGCTCAGACTCGCCGATGAAGTGGACGAAAAGATATGCGCTCGTTGGCTCGGACGCAGACGGCGCGGCGAAGACCGAACCGGTCAAGAGGGCCGACAGGATTAAGAGGGCTTGGAACGTTTTTCTTAGTTGCATGGTTATGCTCCAGACAGGGATTAAGGCAGACTGGGATCAGCGGGCGGCGTAGAGCCCATTGGGAACTGGAGTACCGAAGTCGGGAGTGCCGTCGGGCCGCCAGCGAACGATCTGGGCGCGGGTGGCGCGGTCGCCGGTGTTCAGCGGATCGTTGCCGTCGTATTTATAGTTGCGGGCATGGTACACGAGAATATCGGTCTTGCCGTCCGGCGTGGTGGTAAAGGAGTTGTGACCGGGGCCCCATTGTCCGGCATCCTGATCGGTTTCGAGGACCGGTTCGGGCGACTTCGTCCATGACTTCGGATCGAGCAGGTCGGCGTCAGCATCGGCGGTGAGCAAGCCCATGCAGTATTTGTAGTCGGTGGAATTGGTCGAATAGGTCATGAAAACGCGGCCGTTGCGGATGAGCACGGCCTGGCCTTCCTGGACATGGTGCTGGCGAAGTTCCCACGGCAGCGTCGCCCTGCTGAGGCAGATCTGGTCGCCGGTGACCGACCAGGGGGTGTCCATCTTCGCGATGAAGGTCTCGCTGCCAGGCGCTCCGGGCGGGCGCTGCGACCACACGAGGTAGCGCACACCGCGGTTCTCAAAGACAGTTGCGTCGAGCGATGGGACATCGGTGGGCAGGACGATGCGGGGCTTCAGTGTCCACTCGCCTTCCAGCGGGTTGGCGGAGTCGTTTTCGAGGACATACAGGCGCAGGTCCCACTGAGATTCCATGCGGGCGGCGGTGAAGTAGGCATACCACTTCCCATCGAGGAAATGGATTTCCGGAGCCCAGAAGTGCTTGCTCATGGGGCCGCTTTCATTCTTGCGAAAGATGACCTTGGGCTCGGCGGTGGAGAGGCCGCCGAGGGTCCGGGCGCGGCGCAGCTCAACGCGATCGTATTGGGGATGCGACGCGGTCATATAGTAGTAACCGTCGGTATGCAGATAGACGTGCGGGTCGGCGCGATTCAGCACGATGGGATTGG
>JBNKSB010000125.1:0-11673 GCA_050297095.1 Pontiella sp.
CAATGGCACCTTCCCCAACCCCGCCATGAGGAGCATTGTCGATAGCGCGGCAAGCAGTAAAACGGGTACCAGTCTTAGTTTGAGAACATCTTTCATATGTATCTTCTTTTGGCGTCTTTAACGGCAGGTGGCTCCGGCTTCGTTCCATTCGCTACAGGGACCGCTTGCTCCTAGATAGATTTAGAAGCCGGTTGCCTCAGATACCAACCATGAAACATTGCCGTTTGATCATCTATAGCAAAAGGTCAAATAAAACAATGCGGCAAGGACGCGTTAAACACCTATCAAGCAATAAGGTAACAAGATTCTAACATTTTAGGGATTGTTAGCGCTCGGCAAATGGGGAACATTGGCACGTATGGAAAAGATTAAAATCCTAGTTGTTGAGGACGAAGCACCTATTCAGGAGCTGTTGCAGTTTAATCTCGAACGCAGCAAGTATCGCGTGGGCGTAGTCGATTCGGGCGAAGAAGCGCTGAGCGAAGCGATCAAGCTGCAGCCCGACCTGATCCTGCTCGACATCATGCTTCCGGGCGTCGACGGACTTGAAGTGTGCAAGCAGCTCAAGGCCAACTCCAAAACCCAGAACATTCCGATCATCATGCTGACCGCCCTTTGCGAGGAAGCCGACATTGTGGCTGGGCTGGAGCTGGGAGCCGACGACTATATAACCAAACCCTTCAGCCCGCGCGTACTGCTGGCCCGTGTGAAAGCGGCGCTGCGACGCATTAAAACCACCGCCCCCGTCACCGCCGAAGGAGAGCTGATTGCAATCCACGGCATCACGATCGATGTGCCCCGCCACAAGGTGAATGTGGCCGGCGAAGACGCTTCGCTGACCTTTACCGAGTTCAAGGTATTGCAACTGCTGGCCAGCCAGCCGGGACGCGTGTTCACCCGCTACCAGATTGTCGATGCCGTCCATGGCGACGACTATCCCGTAACCGACCGGTCGGTCGATGTGCAGATTGTCGGCCTGCGCAAGAAGCTTGGCGAGGCCGGCCAGTTTATCGAAACAGTCCGAGGTATCGGCTACCGCTTCAAGGAAGAAGGGTAGCTGCAGGGGATCGTGTATTTTGAAAAAGAAGCATCTATTCTGGTTGCTGCTCCCCTCCTACTGGATCCTGACCGCGATCGCGATTGTGGTGGTGGCCCTCTATGCCTCCCATTCCATGAAGAGCCTCTATTTCCAAACGCTGGAAACCGGCATACAGACCCGGGCCACCCTGCTGGCGGAACAGGTTGCTCCGCTCATCGATAACAACGAGCTCGATGCCGTTGACCAGCTCTGCAAGAAACTGGGAAAATCGGTGGATACCCGCTTTACGGTTATTCTGCCCAATGGGCAAGTGGTTGGCGATTCCGATGAAAAGCCCGCTGAAATGGAATACCACGGCAACCGGCCGGAGATCCGTCGGGCCCTTGGCGGGGAAGCAGGGATGGATCGGCGTTTCAGCCGGACGGTGAAGCAGGAGATGATGTATTTGGCTGTTCCGCTCCGGGATTCCAATAAGGAAACCCTTTGCGCCGTACGGGCCTCCCTTCCCATGACGGCCATTCAGGGCGAGCTCAACATTATGACCGTCCGCATTGTGGTGGCATCCATTCTTACGGGCATTCTCGCCATGGTTGTATGTGTGGGGGTGGTCCGTCGCATCACGAATCCCCTCCGCGGCATGGGCCAGGCTGCGCGACAGTTTGCCCTAGGAGACTTCCACCACCGCATCCCCGCTCAGCAAGCACGTGAACTGGATGCACTTGCCGAAGCGCTCAACAGCATGTCGGATCAATTGAACGAGACCCTGTCCACCCTCAGCGAACAGCGCAATGAGCAACGAGCGGTATTGTCGAGCATGGATGAAGGCGTGCTGGCTATCGACAAGCGGGAACGCATTATTCACATGAACCGCGTGGCCGGGGAAATCCTTGGCGTCAACCACAAGGAGTCCAAGAGTGAATTGATTCAGCAGGTCGTCCGCTACGCCAACCTGCAGGAATTCATCAAGGCCGTACTGGGAGCCCAGAAAAAACTATCGCGCAATTTAACGCTACCCGGAAAAACCGAGAAGCAAATCCAGGCTAGCGGGCGTGTCCTGCTGGATGCCGATGAAAACTCAATCGGCGCTCTCGTGGTGTTGCGCGACGTCACCCAGTTACGCCATCTGGAAACCGTCCGCTCTGATTTTGTCGCCAACGTTTCGCACGAGCTCAAAACCCCCATCACCTCGATCAAGGGCTTTGTGGAAACACTCCTGTCGGATGATTGGGAGCACGATCCCGAAACGAAGCGCTTCCTCGAAATCATCAACCAGCAGGCCGGCCGTCTGAATGCCATTATCGACGATTTGCTGACCCTCTCCCGGCTGGAACAAAAAGACGGTTATGTGATGACCGAAGAATGCAACCTGGCTTCCACCATCGAATCGGCCATCTACCTCTGCCAACTGCAAGCCAGCAAGAAAAACATCCAGGTTGAAATGGTCTGCCCGCCGGACCTCACCCTTTCCATAAACGCCCCCCTGCTGGAGCAGGCCCTTGTAAACCTGATCATCAACGCGGTTAAGTATTCCGAGCCGGATAAAAAAGTGCTGCTTCTGGCCGAGGCACAGAACGGCAAGGCCGTGATCTATGTGAAGGACGAGGGCTTTGGCATCGAACACAAGCACCTTGACCGGCTCTTCGAGCGTTTTTACCGCGTCGACACCGCCCGCAGCCGCAAGCTGGGAGGAACCGGGCTTGGGCTTTCCATCGTCAAGCACATCGTCCAGGCCCACTGCGGATCAATCCGTCTCGAAAGCAAGGTCGGTGCCGGTAGTACCTTTATCATCACCCTTCCCATGGATGCGCCACAGGCATAACTACGCTAACAAAATGCTAACAATTAAGGATTAGATTCCCATTAGCTTTCTGTTAGCTTTCCGGCACATTTCACAAATAAACCAAAACAAGGGGTGAGAGGATGAATGTTGGGGAGTTTTTCAAAATCGCTACCGATGTAATCGGGGGACTGGCGATTTTCCTGCTGGGGATGAAGTACATGTCGGAGGGCTTGCAGGCCATTTCCGGCGACAGACTCCGTAAAATGATCGGAGCCATCACCAACAATCGCGTCATGGGGGTTTTGGTGGGCATCCTGGTCACCTGCCTGGTCCAATCGAGCTCGGTAACCACGGTCATGGTCGTCGGCTTCGTCAACTCCAGCATCATGACCCTGATGCAGGCGATCGGCGTGATCTTCGGAGCCAACATCGGCACCACCATTACCGGCTGGATCCTCGTCCTGAAAATCGGAAAATACGGCCTGCCCATGCTGGCCATTGCAGCCTTCTTCTTCCTGTTCTCCAAGAACGAGCGCGCCCGCTACATCGGTATGACGGTGATGGGCATCGGCATGGTCTTCTATGGTTTGCATCTCATGAAAGACGGCTTCAAACCCTTGCGCTCCATGGAGGAATTCAAGGCGTGGTTCCATGCATTCGACGTAATCATGGCGGATGGGGGCATCTCCTACTTCAACGTGATTAAATGCGCCGCCGTCGGCATGATTCTCACCATGATCGTCCAATCATCCTCTGCCACACTGGGTATCACCATAGGTCTGGCCTCCACCGGGGTGATCAATTATCCCACAGCCGCCGCCCTTGTAATGGGCGAAAATATCGGCACCACGGTTACCGCCCTGCTGGCATCCATCGGCACAACCACGACCGCAAAACGCGCCGCCTATGCCCATTTCTTCTTCAACGTGATCGGGACAGCCTGGTTTGTCGCCCTGTTTCCAATAGTGCTGCCGGCCCTCTCCAACCTCATCGAATGGAAAACCGGCTTCAACCCGATGCACATTGACCTGGCAAACATGGAGGAAGCAAAGTTCGGGCAGATTGTAACGACCGGCATTGCCTTGACCCATACAACCTTCAATGTCACCAATGTCATTGTCTTTCTTCCGTTTGCCGGCCTGCTGGGTAAATTCGTTACAAAGCTGGTGCCGGAAAAGGAAGCCAAGGAAGTTGGGCACCTTACCTATCTCGATGTTCGCATGCTGGACACGCCGGCGCTGGGCATTGTCCAGTCGCAGGGACAGCTGAACTTCATGGCGGAAAGTGTTGAGGGCATGATGAGTCAGCTACGCGTTTGCCTCGAAAACGGCACTGACCACGCCAAACTGGAGAGCAAGATTTTCCGGCGCGAGGAGATCCTCGACAACGTCCAGAAGGAAATCTTCCTCTTCCTCAGCAACATGGTTTCCGGGCAGGTTCCGCATGAAATTACCAGCAAAGCCCACAAGCAGATGCGTATCGCCGATGAATACGAGTCACTCAGCGACTACATCACCAATGTACTCAAGGGCACAAAGAAAATGGAGCAGAACAACCTGCCGCTTGACGGCCCGGCTAAAGACAAGTTGCTGACGCTCCATGACCGGGTAGCCGCCTACATCGTGCGTGTGGATCAGTGCATGAAGACTGAAAACAAGGAAGAGCTGACCTGGGCCACGACGGAAGGAACCGCCATCGGCGAGCTGATGAAAGAATATCGCCGCCAGCACCTGGAGCGCCTGCAGAAGGAGGAGGTATCACCCTTCTTCAGTCTGGCCTTCACCGACATGCTTAACTTCTACCGCCGCATGAAGGACCACTCGCTCAACATTGCCGAGGTCGTTGCCGGCGAAAAATAGCCGACAATGGCTCACTTGATGAAAGGCTCTTCCTTGACAGGAAGGGCCTTTTTCCTTGTTAGGCCCCCGGCCCCAACCAATATACCATTATTATGTAGTCTATTCCTGAGATTTTGATAGCTTGTCGCTTTGGTTTTTTCAGGGGGGTATCGGCGGTGGAGTGGCATACGGTTCAGGATATCATTTTCAAGGTTCTCGGTGGGCTGGGCATTTTTCTTCTCGGTATGAAATACATGTCCGAAGGGATGCAGGCCGTGGCAGGCAGCCGCCTGCGGAAAATGATTAGCGCGGTCACGGACCACCGCATCATGGCCTGCACCATCGGGACGCTGATTACCGGTATCGTTCAGTCCAGCTCGGTCACCACCGTCATGGTGGTCGGATTTGTGAACAGTGGCTTTATGACGCTGATGCAGGCGATCGGCGTCATTCTCGGCGCCAATATCGGCACCACGGTCACAGCCTGGATCATCGCACTTAAAATCAGTAAATTCGGACTTCCGATTCTCGGTGCCGCGGCCTTCTTCTTCCTCTTCTCAAAAAAAGAGCGTGTGCGCTACAGCGCCATGGCGATTATGGGTGTCGGCATGGTTTTCTTCGGACTCCAGACCATGGGCAGCGCATTCAAGACCCCGGAAGTCAACGAATATCTCAGGACCGTCTTCGCCGTCATGGATGCCGGCACCTACTGGGGGGTTCTAAAATGCGCGTTCTTCGGCATGCTGGCCACGATGATCGTCCAATCCTCGTCGGCAACCATCGGGGTAACCATCGTACTCGCACAGGGAGGCATCATTGGATTCGACACCGCCGCGGCATTGGTGCTTGGCCTTAATATTGGAACCACTGTAACCGCGTTCCTTGCCTCCATCGGAACCTCCACAAACGCCAAGCGTGCAGCCTATGCACATATCATCTTTAATGTAATCGGAACCCTCTGGCTCATCCCCTTCTTCTTTGCCTACGTCAGCGGCATCGAAGCCATCTTTATCCAGTTGCAGGATTTCTTTGCTAAAACACAAGAGGATTGGGACGACATCACTGCGAAAATCGCCATGGTTCATACCGGCTTCAACCTGATCAATACCATCATATTCCTGCCGCTCATGAAACCGCTGGCACGGCTGGTTGAAAAGCTGGTCCCGGAAAAGAAAGTCGAAGAGATCCACCACCTCACCTACTTCGACATCCGGATGCTCGACACCCCGGCCCTGGCGATTGTCCAATCGAAGGAGCAAGTCCTGTTCATGTGCGAGAGTGTCGAAAAGATGGCCGAATGGCTCAAGGAGATCATCATCAGCGATGAACCGCTCGAGGAACTGGAAAACAAAATCTTCCACTATGAAGGCATCTTGGACAACGTGCAGAAGGAAATCGTGGTATTTCTCAGCGAGATGATTACCGGCCAGGTCACGCATGACGTCATGGAGGAGGCACGCCGGCAAATGCGTGTGGCCGACGAGTATGAAAGCCTCTCCGACTACATCGTAAACGTCCTGAAAGGACACGTAAAACTACGAAACAACAAGTTGGTGATCTCCGACGAGGGCCGCACCGAACTCGTTGCATTGCACGAAAAGGTTTCCGACTACGTCAAGATGGTTAACGATGCAGAACGGAATGAAAACAAGGAAATTCTCGGCAAGGCCCAAACCGATGGCGAGGTTATTACCCGGCAGATGAAGGCATCCCGACGGCAACACCTCCAGCGACTTGCGGAAAGCAAGACAACCCCTCTGAACAGCCTCGTCTTTACCGACATGCTCAACAACTACCGCCGCATGAAAGACCACGCCTTGAATATTGCCGAAGTGATCGCGGGCGAAAAATAGACGTGTACGCCTACAGCAGCACATGAAAGATCCGCTGCGAGCGGGCGGGTCTCTTTTATGCACGCGAGACAAATACAATCCTCATCCATTACTAATATTTAACGTTTGCCTCATAATTTCCTAACACTCAACCCTCACTCTATGCCCCGTATTTTGGAGGCGGATTACAGTCACAATTCTGTATTCAAATAAGGTTAAATAGATGAAAAAGTTGAGACCCAGCTTCCAAAAGTAGCGGGTGTAGCCAGGAAATTGGATACATCGTTCGAACAAACCCCAAATGGAGGATGAATAAATGAATAAGACGTTCGTATACGGCATTGCGACAGTGATCGCTGTCGCAACCATGTCCACCTATGCCGAAACCAACGAAGTAGCTGCCTTGCGTAGCGAACTCGCAAGTGTCAGCGCCCGTCTGGCTGAACTCGAAAAAGCTCCGGCAGCGGCTCCCGCCGAAAAAAGCAGCTGGGCCGATAAGATCAGGATCAAGGGCGATCTGCGCTACCGCTATGAATACCGTGATTCGGATGATCCCGGTATCAGCAACAAGTCGCGCCAGCGCATTCGCGCCCGCATTGGCGCCTATGGCGAAGTCAATGAGAAGGTTGATTTCGGGGTCCGGCTTGCAACCGGCAGTAACGATTCGCCGACATCCACCAATCAGGATATCGACAACTATGCCAGTAGCAAGGACATCTGGCTGGACCTGGCGTACATGACGATCAGGCCCGTTAAGGACATGGATGTCACGCTCGGGAAAATGAAACAGCCCTGGGAACAGGTCTCCGATCTCGTATTCGACGGCGACGTCAACCCGGAAGGGGTCAGTGCCGGATACAAAGTTCCGCTCGAAAATGTTTCAATCATGCTTCATGCGGGCCATTTCATTCTTGATGAGAATACCGGCGATGACGTTCAGATGACTAGCGGGCAGATTGCGGGCAAAGTGAAAGTCGCCGACGGTGTCAGCGTTAAGGCAGGCGCCACCACCTATTTATGGAACAACCCGGATCTGGCTGTGGTCGGCAAGGGAAACACGGGTGCCGTGGACTTCAACATTGTTGAAGGCTTTGCGCAGGTTGATCTGAAAGAGACTCCTCTGCCGATTAAGATCTACGGCGATTATCTTCAGAATCTGGGCACCTCCATTTCCGAGGACACGGCCTGGCTGGTGGGTATCGGCACCAAACTTGGTGACGCATCGCTGAGCTACAACTATCGCGAAATCGAACCCGATGCCATCTACGGCAATCTGGCGGATTCCGACTTCCATGATGGAGGAACGGGCGGGAAAGGCCACAAGCTGAGTGCCAAGTATGAGCTGATGAAACATCTGACGGCAGGTGTCACCTACTTCATTACCGAAACGGAAGCAGGAAACGACGTGAACACCCTGCAACTCGATCTTGTTGCCAAGTTCTAGTCGATCCGCAACAAGATGGTCCAAGAGGCACTCGCAAGGGTGCCTCTTTTTTTGTAAATCATGGTTATCCCCGTACTCCGGAAAATTCATCCACGGTGTAGCGCGGTCTTCCACTCCGATGGAGACCGCAAGCGGGCAACGCATGCACATGCCCTCTTTCCCAACGGCCCTTTCTAACCACTTCCTAATAATTCAAACACAATCGCCTAACGCGCATGTTCCAGATTCGAAGGCGATTTAAGAAACAAACGTTAACGAAACAAAAACCAAGGAGAACCATATGAAAAAGATGATTACCATTGCAGCTGTAGCCGCCACCGTTGGCGTTTCTTCCGCTGAAAACAAGATTGTTATCGACGGATCCACCACCGTGGGACCGATTGCCAAGGCCTTTGCCGAATACTACATGGCGGCCCATCCCGACGTGAACATCACAGTTTCCGAATCCGGCAGTGGCAACGGTGCCAAGGGACTGGTTAACAGCACGTGCGACATCGGCGACATGTCCCGACCGATGAAGGATTCCGAATTCAAGGCCTGTGCCGACAAGGGAATCATGCCGGTCGCCCACGTGGTAGCTCTCGACGGCCTGCCGATTCTGGTGCATCCCTCCAATCCGGTTCAGGATCTCACCATTGAACAGGTCCGCAAGATCTACCTCGGGGAGATCACCAACTGGAAGGAAGTCGGCGGAGCGGACGCTGCCATCGTAACGATCTCCCGTGACACCAACAGTGGCACCTACGAAACCTTCGAAAAGATGGTTATGAACAAGCAGAAGATCCACGAAAACTTCGAATATGTCGGTTCCAACGGCGCCATTCGACAGCGCGTGCAAAGCACGCCGGCTGCCATCGGTTACGCGGGTCTTGGTTTCGTCGACAAGACCGTCAAGGCGCTCAAGGTCAATGGAATCTACCCGTCGCAGGAAACCGTGCAGTCCGGTGAATACCCGATTGCCCGCCCGCTGTTCATGTACACCAACGGGTATCCCAAACTGGGCACACCGCTCTACCAGTTCGTGACCATCCACCTCACTGAAGATGGGCAGGAAATGGTTGACGAAATCGGTTTTGTTCCGGTGACTGCATACTAAAAGGTCTGTAGTTCCGCCATCAGGCGGTGTGGCATGCTTGCCGCCTAAAGGCGGAACTACACACCCGATCCTAATCCCGCCCTAATCCTTTCCTAACACTCCCACCTCACTATGCGTGGCGTTCAAAAGGAATTATGCATTAATGAACGCATTGACGAACAAAAGTCTGATCATGAGCGACGCCGCCAGCATACGCCAACGCATAGGCGACTGGATCGGTCAGGGCATCCTTTTCCTGATCACATCGCTCTCCACCTTTGCGGTATTCTTCATCTTCTATTTTATCTGCAAGGACGCCATCCCCTTTTTCACGATTGAGGGCTTCAAGGAGCTCTTCACCAGCACGCATTGGTATCCCTCCGGCCATCCGGCCGAATTCGGTGCACTCCCCCTCTTCATCGGCACCGGGCTCGTGACCGTGGGTGCCGTATTGGTGGCCGTTCCCCTCGGAATATCCGCTGCCGTCTGCCTGAGCGATCTTCTTCCTTTCAAGATGCGCCAGATCGTTAAACCCATTATCGAGATCCTCGCCGCCATCCCCTCGGTGGCCTATGGATTTTTTGCCCTCGTGGTGTTCGCCCCGTTGCTGCAACGCGAAGGCGGCACCATCCTCTGTGTGGGTACATGGCTGGTACTCGGCCCCGTTCTGGCCTTGTTGGTGGTTGTATTGGGCGACCTGATCATCGACAAGCTCCGCGCAAAAGTCGCGAATCCCAAGGTTTTGGGACTGACCGTTTTCCCTGTTCTGGGCATCGGCGCATTCTTTTTAATTCAGCGCGTCGCCGGACAGTTCAGTGGCATTGAAATCAGCAGCGGAACCAACGCCCTGAATGTCTCGATCATACTCGGCATCATGGCGCTTCCCACGGTGGTCAGTGTTTCGGAAGATGCCCTGCAAGCCGCCGGCCGTGACCTGCGCGAGGGCTCCTACGCGCTCGGCGCCACCCGCGCCGAAACCATTATTAAAACCATCATACCGGCCTCTATCAGCGGCATACTCGCCGCCGTGATTCTTGGCATCATGCGCGCCATCGGCGAAACCATGGTGGTCTGGATGGCGTCCGGCAACGCGGCGCGCATCCCGGATCCGTGGTACAACGTCCTGCAGCCGGTTCGGACCCTTACGGCCACGATTGCCGGCGACATGGGTGAGGCCGACCACGTAACGGGATCTTCCCGCTTCCACGTGCTGTTTGCCTTGGCGCTCTGCCTGCTGGCGTCCTCTTTTATCATGAACCTCGTGAATGAAATCATCGTCAAGCGCTCGCGCAAGAAGCTGGGAAAATAGGATGAGCCTGCAAACCCGCAAAGTACTGGACAAGGCATTCTCCGGATTTGGCCTGATTGCCATCGCCGTCATGGCCGTGGCACTGGTGTTGATTCTCGCGCCGATCATCTGGCGCGGGTCGAAAGCGTTTGTCTTCAAGGGAACCATCGAACACCGCCGCGTCATGCTGGAGCAGTTTGATCGAGGAAATCCGGAATCCTTCAATGAAGAGATGAAGCTGGCCACCGCCGCCCGATCCCCAGTCTATGAAATGATGGCGGAATACACTGTGGCTACGGAAACACTGGTTTCTTCAATCGAGCAGAAAATCGATCAGAACAAGGCGCAAGATCGCAAACTGCGCTCAAAAATTCGCAGCCTGAAAAAAGCGGGAAACCGGGATGATGCGCTCATCGCGGAACTGGACGCCAAACGAGAGCAACTTGATGCTGGCGAAAAAGCGCTAAAGAAACAGCTTTCGAATCTCGATGAAATGCGTACCAAACCCTACAAGGAACTGGAAGATGCCATCAAAGTGCTGCTCGGCCCGGCTCCCGGGGAACGCATTCCGGTGTTGATCCGCCAGCGCTATGGCCAAACCCGCTGGGACCGCACGCAGGTCAAGCTCCATGAGCTCCTCTATTCGGAAGAGTGGGACTATTCCAATCCCGATGCCATGGGCGTTCTGGTTGAAAAGCCCCGCGTCGATCAATTCAAAGGGACAAAACTCGAACCGCTCTTTAGCTATATTGAGGACAACATCGAATCGATGATGCGCCCGAAGACCACGTTCTACTGGCAGTTCATCACGGATACCTCGAAGGATTCGCATATCTTCGGCGGTATCTGGCCGGAAGTGCTGGGCACGATCTATCTCACGCTGGGCGCCATGATCTTCGCCATTCCGATGGGCGTGATCGCCGCTATTTATCTGTGCGAATATGCAAAGGAGGGCAAGGTGGTCAGCTTCCTTCGCATTTGCATCAGCACGCTGGCCGGCGTACCCAGTATTGTATTCGGCCTGTTTGGCCTCGCCTTTTTTCTCAATACGATTCAGGTGTCCGACTCAAAAAGTGTGTTGGCCGGATCGTTGACCCTTTCGCTGCTGATTCTGCCTACGATTATCCGATCCTCGGAAGAAGCCATCCTGGCGGTTCCGCGCGCCTACAAGGAAGCCGCCTACGGTCTAGGGGCCGGACGCTGGCGCACGGTGCTGACCGTCATTCTACCCGCCGCCCTGCCGGGCATCCTGACCGGCGTCGTGATCAGCATGGGCCGCGCCGCCGGCGAAACCGCACCGATCATCTTTACCGCTGCCGTCAGCGTGGGTGCTCCGTTGAAGATCTGGGAAACCCTCAACCAACCGACGCCGGCCCT
>JBNKSB010000126.1:0-8910 GCA_050297095.1 Pontiella sp.
GGCATGTGGTGGGAAATGACCTTTGTAACGATTGCTCTCTTTTTGCTGGTACTGGCCTTCAACCTTTTGGGCGACGCCCTGCGCGACGCCTTGGATCCGAGACTCAATGACTAATGTAGACAACATCCTAGAGGTGCAGGACCTGAGCGTCCATTTCGGACACGGCGAAGAGCTGGTCCGGGCGGTCGATGGGGTCTCCTTTACCGTGGGGCGCGGCGAAACAGTGGCCTTGGTCGGGGAGAGCGGAAGCGGAAAGAGCATCAGTGCCTTGTCGCTCACGAAGTTGACTCCGCGTGCCGCGCGCTTTGCTGGTGGGCAGGTGTTGTTCAACGGCGAAAACATGCTGTTGCTTGACGATGCCCAGTTGCGCGATATCCGCGGCAGCCAGGTTTCCTACATTTTCCAGGAGCCGATGGTTTCCTTTAATCCGGTCTTTACGATCGGCTGGCAGATAGAAGAGGCACTCAAGCTGCATCGCAAAGGGATTGATCGGAAGGCCGAGATCAAGCGTCTGCTGGAACTGGTGCACCTGCCGTCCCGGATGGCTGGAGCCTACCCGCATCAAATGAGTGGTGGTCAGCTGCAGCGCTGTATGATCGCAATGGCGTTGGCCTGTTCCCCTGAACTGCTGGTGGCCGACGAACCCACCACCGCGCTCGACGTTACCGTACAGCGCGAAATACTCAACCTGCTCGCCGAACTGCGCGATAAGGTGGGACTGTCCGTTTTAATGATCACCCATAACTTTGGCATCGTCTCGGATCTTGCCGACCGCGTCTATGTCATGCAGAAGGGCCGGATTGTGGAAGAGGGGCCAACGCGGCAGGTGCTTGACGAACCCCGTCATGAATACACGAAACAGCTGATGGCCGCCGTTCCACGTCTTCACCCAATAGAAAATACAGCCGTTTAAACCCATGGAACCATTGCTTAACATTGAAAAACTGAACATCGTTTATGGAACGGGAAAGGATTCCGTCCATGCCGTGAAGGATGTTTCCATGCACATCAATCCGGGTGAAATTTTCGGGCTCGTAGGTGAAAGTGGCTGTGGCAAGAGTTCATTGGGCAAGGCCATCATTCGGCTGAACGATGTCTCCTCCGGACGCATGCTCTACAAGGGGATGGATGTTGCAACGCTTCAGAGGGCAAAGCTTAAAACCTATCGGCAGGAAGTGCAGATGGTATTTCAGGATCCCTACGGCTCACTCAACTCCCGAATGAAGGTGGGCAATGCCATCGTCGATGTATTGTCAGTTCATGGCATCGGGGAAAACAAGAAGAGCCGTCAGGAACAGGTGTATGAGTTGTTCGAGGCGGTCGGGCTGAATCCCGCATGGGCATGGCGCTATCCGCATGAATTCAGTGGCGGTCAGCGACAGCGGATCTGCATTGCCCGCGCACTCGCACTCGGCCCCGACTTGCTCGTTGCCGACGAGCCTGTTTCCGCGCTTGATGTTTCCGTGCAGGCTGAAATCCTGAAACTGTTGGAAAAGTTGCGCGCAACGCGCAACCTGGCCTTTCTTTTTGTCAGCCACGACCTCGCTGTTGTTCGCAATGTCTGTGACCGCGTCGCCGTCATGTATAACGGGGAAATCGTTGAAACCGGTCCCGTTGCCGACGTCATCGACAACCCGCAGCACGAATACACCCGCAAGCTCCTCGCCGCTGTGCCCTCCTTCTAGAAAGAGCATTCCGGTTCATCCCGACTGGCTTCAGCTGGGTTGCATCGCCCGGAAATGCAGTTATGAAGCAACTACTTAAGTTCACCGATGGGGAGGACGGTGCGACCGAACTGTTCATTTATGATTTCGGCCATGGCTAGATAGATGGCGCTTCCGCCGCAGAAAATACCTTCCCAGCCCGCGAAATGGGCAAGCGCTTCGTTGGTGACGAAGTGTTCAGCCGCCAGCAGGAAAAAGAGCAGGGTCAGTGAGCCGAAGATCACTTGCAGGGCGCGGTTGGCCTTGAACGTAGCGATAAACATGTACGCGGTGAAGAGTCCCCACATGGCGAGATAGCATCCCATAAATTCACGTGGCGGGGCTTCGGCAAGTCCGAGTTTGGGCAGGACGATCAGTGTGACGAGGCTGATCCAGAAGAAGCCGTAGGAGGTGAAGGCCGTCAGCCCGAAGGTGTTTCCCTTCTTGAATTCCAGAACGCCTGCGATGACCTGCGCGATGCCGCCGTAGCAAAGCCCCATGGCGAGGATCATGCTTCCGAGCGGAAAGAAACCCGCGTTGTGGATGTTCAGTAGAACGGTGGTCATGCCGAAGCCCATCAGTCCCAGCGGTGCCGGGTTTGCCAGTTTTGTTTCCATTGTTACTTCCTTATGTTCAATTCCCATGCGGATGGTCCATCCACCTTTGCATAACTGGGCACAGCTCCGGATCAAATAATCCCTTCTCGGCCGAGTTCGCGGAAGATGCGGTCAACCTCGGCATGGGCGGCATCGATGAACTCCTCGTAGTCGGCGGTGTTTTGGCCGGTGGGGTCGGGGATGTCGCGGATCTCGGCGGGATCGTCGTGCCAGAGGTATTCCATGAGCCGGAAGGTTTTTTCCCGGGCGGCGGGAAAACGCTCGATCAGGAGATCCTTCTGCCATTGCTCCATGACGAGGATGATATCGGCCTTTTTAATCATTTTCTTGGTAAAGGGATCGGACCGGTGGCCATTCAGGTTAAAGCCGTTCATGCGAGCGACATGCTTGACGACGGAGCTGGCTGAACTGCCCGAGCGAGCCTCGACACCGGCGGAGAGGATGCGCACTTTCTTGCGGGCGTAGGGTATATGTTCCTTCAGGTAGTGCTCCATATAGCCGTGCAGGTATGCGCTACGCGTAATGTTGGCGCGGCAGGCGACCACGATCGTAAATTTTTCCGCAAAAAGACCCATGTGCGACAAGATAGGGGTTCCTGCCCACCATGGCAAATTCGTGAAATGTTTTTTTTTGCGCAACGTTCCGTGGAATATTGGGCCAAGTTCTGTATCTTGGATCGATAAACAAGAGAGGGTGGCATGAAGACGACATTCAAGGTGATTATTGCGGTTTTCGCATTGGGGCTCATCATTTTGGTGCTATTGCATGTTTTTCTGCAATTTGGGCTGACGAAGGTGATGCGCGAGGTGGTTTTGCCTCGCGTGAAAATGGAAACCGGAATTGATGCCCGGGTAGAGGGTTTGTCGATCAACGTGGTACAGGGCCGCCTCTATCTCAAGGGTGTCGCCGTAAGAAACCCGGAAGGCTTTATGCTGGAAAACCTGGCGTCCGTGGAGCAGGTGAACGTCGAGCTGGATATTCCTTCCCTCCTGAAAAAAAAGCTCGTTCGCGTGAAAAACATCACGGTTGACAAGGCCCTCGTCAACGTGATCCGCAACAAGGATGGGAAACTCAATATCGAAATGCTGCAGGAAGGGTTGCCCGCGTCGCCCGCCGGCGAGGGCGGAAAACCCGTTCCCGAATCCCGCAAGCCCCGTGAACAGCCGTCTGATGGCACTCCCGCCGCAGAGCCGTCTAAGCCTCTTCCGGAAGTGTTGGTCGATGCGTTGGATTGCCGCACCCGGGTACGCTACTTGGATTTCAAGCAGGACCAGTTGGATATTGCACTCGACCTGTCTCTGATCGGGAGCAACCTGGGGACGCAGCGGGATCCCGCTGCGGAATGGGGGAAGTTGGCACTCATCGGTTCGCTGGGTGATGACAACACCAGTTTCGTTACGGACTTGAAGGTGGATGTTGCTCCGATCGTCGATCTCCAGTCGCTCTCATTCGATCTGAATGGGCGGATCATGGAAATTAATCCGAAAATCATGGAAGAAATTTACGACAAGCTCGGTATCCGTTCGGCGCCGTTCGGTTTGGATCCCCAGCTGCATTGCCGCTCCAACCGTTTTGAGGATTCATCGATTTCGCTTAATCTGCGGAATGTGCAGATGGAAGAAAGGCTCTCGAGGAAACTGGGTGGCATGGGGTCGATCGCTTCCCTGCGTTTTCCCGTGCCCGTGGAAGGCACTCTTCAGGATCCCCAGGTAAACGTGCAGCAAGCTTTGTTGCAGGCGTTGGGGGGGAATGCAAAATCCCTGCTTAACGCCTTCCTGAAGGGGGCGGCGGCGAAGGAGGCGGGAGTGGATGGACAGCCCGAAAATTTAAGCGATGCGGCGGTGGATATCCTTGGCGAGCATGTGGAGGAAATTGGAAAAAACGAGTCAGCCAAAAAGCTTTTAAAGGATTTGGCAGACGGCAAGTCTTCCGATACAAACACGGCCTCCCAGTCTGCATCCGATACCGTTGTGGACATTCTAGGAGAACAGGTCGAGGAGATCGGGGAAAATGAAGCGCTCAAGGAGAGCCTGAAGGGGCTGGGGCGCAAACTGTTTGGGAACTAGGGTTTATATGGAAACGATTGTTTTATGCATTGTGGCCTACTTGTTCGGGGCCGTTCCTTTCGGATTGCTGGTGGCCAAGTCGCGCGGCGTGGATATCCGCCAGCACGGTAGCGGCAACATTGGCGCCACCAACGTCTTTCGCGTGATTGGAAAAGGGTGGGGGATCTTTACGTTTGTGCTCGACGCGTTGAAGGGGTTTATTCCGGCCTTCGCTTTTCCGATCCTCGGACACATAGAGCCAGCCATGCGGAGTGAATACGGCGTATTGTTCGGCTTCATGGCCATTCTGGGCCACAGTTTCCCTGTCTATCTCAAGTTCAAAGGCGGCAAGGGCGTTGCAACCAGTGCCGGCATGCTGCTTGGGATCGCCTGGCTGGTTGTGGCGATCGGTTTTGTCTGCTGGGTACTGTGCATGGTGCTTTCTCGCTATGTATCCCTATCATCAATTGTTGCGGCTTTCGCCGTGGCCATTGCGAGTTGGCTGCATCCGCACTATCCCATTCTGGTTAAGGTCGCTCTCACGGCCTTGGCAGTGTTGGTCATTTGGCTGCACCGCGCCAATATCAAGCGCCTGCTGAACGGAACGGAAAATCGGTTTGGAAAGAAGAAGGAGACGGCGCAATGAAGGTTGCAGTAATCGGCGATGGAGGATGGGGCACGGCCTTGGCGATGGTCCTGAACCGAAATGGACACGATACCACGGTATGGGGACCGTTTCCGGAATACCTCGACGAGATCAAGGCGAATGCCGAAAACAAAACCTATCTGCCTGGCGTCGAAATTCCCGCATCGATTTCATGGACTTCGGACCACGAAGCCGCCGTCAAGGATGCCGGCCTGGTGGTACTGGTGGTGCCGTCGCGTTTCTACAAGCCGGTCGTTCAGGCGTTTGAACCCTATATCCCGGCCGACGCGTTGGTGGTCAGCGCAACCAAGGGGCTGGATGAAAAGACCCATGAGCGCATGAGCGAAGTGGCGGGCAAGATTCTTCGCCACGAGGTGGCCGTGCTTTCGGGGCCGAGCCACGCTGAAGAAGTGGCCCGT
This sequence comes from Pontiella sp., assembly GCA_050297095.1. Taxonomy (GTDB): domain Bacteria; phylum Verrucomicrobiota; class Kiritimatiellia; order Kiritimatiellales; family Pontiellaceae; genus Pontiella. Next base: position 5,431 of record JBNKSB010000126.1, read on the forward strand.
GGCGTTCCGTGCGCTGTCGCCATTGCTTCGCGCGACCATTCGATTGCGGTGCAGATCCAGGAACTGTTTACGAACGAAGCCTTCCGGGTCTATACGCTCGAGGACGTGGTCGGTGTCGAGCTGGGAGGTGCGCTCAAGAACGTGATTGCCGTGGCGGCCGGCATTGGCGACGGCATGGGCTATGGAGACAACACCAAGGCCGCGCTTATGACCCGTGGCATCGCCGAAATCACCCGTCTCGGCGCAGCCCTAGGCGCGAAGCCGGAAACCTTCATGGGGCTGAGCGGTATTGGTGATTTGATGGTGACCTGCATGAGCCGGCACAGCCGTAACCGAGGCGTCGGCGAACGGCTCGGCAAAGGCGAAACGCTTGAGGATATTATGGGCAGCATGAAGATGGTGGCCGAAGGAGTCTGGAATTGCCAGGCCGCCAAGGAGTTGGCCGGCCAGCTGGGCGTGTCCGTCCCGATCACCGAGCAAGTCAATGCCGTGGTGCATGAAGGCAAGGATCCGCGGCAGGCCGTCATTGACCTCATGGCCCGCGCCCCCAAGCCGGAGCAGGAATAGCCCGACACAAAAAGGCCGCATTATGGAAGATGAGCATAAAGACAAGAAGTCCAGCCTCGTAGTAATGGGCATTTTAGAAGTCATTGGAGGGGTGTTGTGTGCTTTGCTTGCATTGGTCACGATGATTCCGTTGGTGCTGACTCCTGGCAAAATTCCGGTGCAGCAGATCATGCCGGGCATGCTGGTCTACCTCTTTCTTTCGGTGTGGTTGATCTGGATGGGGATTGGCACCATTCGCGCCTGTCGCTGGGCGCGCATCCTGATGCTGGTGGCAAGCTGGCTAGCACTGGCAAGTGGTGTCCTGGCCATGGGGATGATGTTTTTTGTGCTGCCGAAATCGTTCGCCGGCGCCGCGGTGCCGGATGCGATGGTCATACCCATGATGATTGTCACCTCCATAATTCTCACGGTTTTCTACGTGCTTATTCCAGCCTTTGGAATCGTGTTCTATGGCGGCCGGAACGTCCGCGCCACGTTTGAACACTGCAACCCCATACCCTCCTGGCTGGAGCAATGCCCGCTGCCGGTTCTGGCGCTAGCGCTCATGCTGGCGCTTTCCGTGTTGTCGATGACGATGCTGTGTTTTGTGCATTGTGCGATACCGTTTTTTGGAATCATCCTGTCTGGGTGGGCGGGCGCAATCGTCTTGCTGGGCGGTTTCGGAATCTGCGGTTTGCTGGCAGTTGGGGTTTTTAAACTGCGACCAGCGGCATGGTGGGGGACGTTGGCCTTGCTGTTGCTCGGCGTTACCTCCCAGATGATTACCTACAGCCGGATTGATATGGCGGACTATTATGTGGCGATAGGATACACCGATCAAATGTTGCAGCAGATGACGAATATGGGATGGAGTGGCACTACGTTTCAGATCATGGGAGTGATATACGCCTTGCCCGCATTGGCCTATCTCCTGTGGTTGAAGCGCTATTTCAAGACAAACCTTGTTTCGGTGGACGCAAGGGTTTAACCGGGGGGCAATGATGACGGATACAAACATGGAAAAGAAAAAGATGGGAACAGGTGCCAAGGTGGCGATCGGCTGTGGAAGCGGGTGTCTGGTGGTTGTATTGCTGGGGGGCGTGTTGATCGGCGTTGGCGCGGTATATCTTAAGAAAATGATTGCCGGATATGAGGCCGAATTGAAAGGCTATGGCTTTGAGTCCGTCACGTCGGGGCAGGTGCTCGACATAACCGAGCCCGTGACGGAACCCACCCTTTTCAAGGGGCAGGTGATTCGCATATTGACGGACTCTTCCACCAATATCGCCATACTGGCACAGGTTTGCGAGATTCATGGGCAGGTCGACGGAAAGCTCTATTTTCGCGGACAAGTGCTCACGGTGGAGCCTCGCGCGAAAATCCTCGGGGGAATCGATGCTCAGGCGCAGGTGATTCAGAACAATGGAACGATTAAAGGCGGCATCACGGGGAAATACCAGTTGGTCGATATGAAGGCCGCTTCCGGCAACGACGAGCCGGAAGAAGAATAGGTTTTCAATACAGGCTTTTGACAATGTCGAAGGGGCGCATTAGAGTGCGCCCCTTCAATTTACAACCGAGGAGAATTTCGATGAAAGTAAAAGCATTCAAGGCATGGCGCCCAGCAGCAGGCAAGGCAGAAACCGTGGCATCGGTTCCGTACGATGTAGTGGATACAAAGCAGGCGGCTGCGCTGGCCGAAGGCAATCCCGACAGCTTCTTGCACGTCGTGCGGGCGGAAATCGACCTGCCGGCGGACACCAATCCCTACAGCGACGAAGTCTACGCCAAGGCCAAGGCCAACCTGCAGCGCCTGATGGATGACGGCACCCTGGTGCGCGAAACCGAACCTTCAATTTATCTCTACAGCCAGCAGATGGGCGATCACATCCAGTACGGGATCGTGGCCACCTGCCATGTCGAGGATTATGAGACCGGCAAGATCAAGATTCACGAAAAGACACGCCGGGTGAAGGAAGAGGACCGTATCCGCTATGTGGATACGCAGAATGCCAACACCGGCCCGGTTTTCTTGGCCTATCGCGACAGTGATAAAATCAACGCAGTTGTAGACGCTACAAAGGCTGAAGAGCCGCTCTATAAGTTTACCGCTGAAGACGGCGTAACGCATACCGTCTGGAAATTTGAGAATCCCTCCGAACTCGAATCCGCCTTCGGCGAGATTCCCGCGACCTATGTGGCCGATGGACATCATCGTTCCGCGTCGGCGGCAAAGATCGGTGCGATGCGCCGGGAGGCCAATCCGAACCACACCGGCGACGAACCCTACAACTATTTCCTGGCCGTCATGTTCCCGGAAAGCGAACTCAAGATTCTGGCGTACAACCGCGTGATCCTGACGCTGCCCGGAACAAAGGATGAATTCTACAGCGCATTGAACGAAAAGTTTACCGTCGAGCAAAACGGCGTAAAGGTGCCGGCCAAGGCCGGCGAGATCTGCATGTATATTGACGGGAAGTGGAGCACGCTGACGCCGAAGCAGATGCCCGAAGCCACCGATCCGGTTGCCGCGCTCGACGTGAGCATCCTGCAAAACGAAGTTTTGGCCCCAATTCTGAATATTGCCGATCCGCGCGAAAGCAACGATATCGACTTTATTGGAGGCATCAAGGGCACCGACGAACTTGAAAAATGGGTCGACGAGGGCCGTGCCGTGCTGGCGTTTTCGATGTATCCGACCTCGATGGACCAGCTCTTTTCCGTTGCCGACGCCGGCATGCCCATGCCGCCCAAGAGCACCTGGTTCGAGCCCAAGCTGCGTTCCGGTTTGCTGGTCAATACACTGGACTAGTTTCAAGAGCGACCGGCGAGGCGTTATTTACCTACTTCGCCTCACGGTCGCGGTTTCCAGACTTTGACCTTTTTCCATTCACGTCCCCATTCAAGGGCTTGGCGGTGGGAGGGGAAAAAGAG
>JBNKSB010000127.1:0-5996 GCA_050297095.1 Pontiella sp.
CGACAACCGTCACTATGCCCACGTTGACTGCCCCGGCCATGCCGACTACGTCAAGAACATGATCACCGGTGCTGCCCAGATGGATGGCGCGATTCTCGTGGTTGAAGCGCCTTCCGGCCCGATGCCGCAGACCCGCGAGCATATCCTCCTGGCCCGCCAGGTTGGTGTTCCGAAAATCGTTGTTTTCCTCAACAAGTGCGACCTCGTCGACGACGAAGAGTTGATCGAGCTGGTTGAAATGGAAATTCAGGAACTCCTCGCCAAGTATGAGTTCGAAGAAGACAGCCCGATCATCCGCGGTTCCGCCCTCAAGGCGATCGAAGATCCCGAAGGTGAAGGCGGCAAGTGCATTCAGGAACTCATGGACGCTCTCGACAGCTGGATTCCGGAACCCGAGCGTGTTACCGACCAGGCATTTCTGCTGCCGATCGAAGATGTGTTCTCGATCGAAGGTCGCGGTACCGTTGTTACCGGTCGTGTAGAGCGTGGCGTGATCCACACCGGCGACGAAATCGAAATCGTTGGTATCAAGGATACCGTTAAGACCACTTGTACTGGCGTTGAAATGTTCCGTAAGATCCTCGACGAAGGTCAGGCCGGCGACAACGTTGGTATTCTGCTCCGCGGCACCAAGAAGGATGAACTACAGCGCGGCCAGGTTCTGGCCAAGCCCGGCTCCATCACTCCGCACACCCAGTTCAAGGGCGAAGTCTACGTTCTGTCCAAGGACGAAGGTGGCCGTCATACCCCGTTCTTCAAGGGATACCGTCCGCAGTTCTATTTCCGTACGACCGACGTTACCGGCGACATTCAACTGCCCGAGGGTGTTGAAATGGTTATGCCTGGCGACAACGTGACCATGGATGTTGAGCTCATCACCCCGATCGCCATGGAGCAGCACATGCGCTTCGCGATCCGTGAAGGTGGCCGTACGGTTGGTGCTGGCCGCGTTACTGAAATTATCAAGTAACGTAGAACGTCATCGGGAAACGGGCAGGCGAGATCCTGCCCCGACCCCGTTAATCATTAATAGGACGAAACCATGCCGAGAGATATCATTACTCTGGCCTGCACCGAGTGCAAGGAACGCAACTACACGGGTACCCGCAATAAAAAGTTGGAAACCCAGCGTCGCGAAGTTAAAAAGTACTGCCCGCGTGACCGCCGGCATACCTTGCATCGTGAAACCAAGTAGTTGGTTGATTTTGTAGACAGGTGAGTAGCTCAATTGGCAGAGCACTGGTCTCCAAAACCGGGGGTTAGGGGTTCGACTCCCTTCTCACCTGCCAAATTTTCAAAACCGGAAAGTACGATGAATAAACTGAACCAGACCGTCGGGGGTCTGAGAACATTCCTCGAAGAAGTTAAAGTGGAATTGACCAAGTGTTCTTGGCCGACCCGCAAGGAATTGTTCGGGCAATCCGCGGTGGTGATTATTTCGGTCATCCTCCTCGGGGCCTTTGTTGGGCTTTGCGATCTGGTGAACATGGGCTTGCTCAGGTTCATTATCCATTAAGTTTATTCAGTAGGTAAAACTATGGCAAAACAGTGGTTCATTCTACATGCGCTATCCGGTCACGAGCTGAAGGTTCAGAAAAACATTGCCAGCCGTGTGCAGCAGGAAGAAATGGAAGACGTTATCGGCGAGGTGCTTATTCCTTCCGAAAAGGTCTCCGAGGTTAAGCAAGGCAAGAAAACGACCGTTAACCGGAAGTTTTTCCCGGGTTACGTGCTGATCAATATCAGCCTGTATAACGAGGATGGAGGCTTCAACGATCGCGCCTGGTACTTTATCCAGAACACGCCGGGTGTCATCGGGTTTCTGGGCGGGGAGCGCCCCGCACCGTTGAGCGATGACGAGGTGGATACGATTGTCCATCAGGTGGAAGAGAAGAAGGATGCCGTTGCTCCGAAGGTCATGTTTGAACCAGGTGAAACGGTTAAGGTTACCGACGGACCGTTTATGAACTTTAACGGAATGATCGAGGAAGTGGATCCGGAACGGGGTAAGCTGAAAATCTCGGTATCGATCTTTGGACGCTCTGCACCTGTTGAGCTGGAATATTGGCAAGTCGAACGTTCGGCCGAATAAATTTGATTGAGGATTGTTATGGCAAAGGAAATCACAGGATACATCAAGCTGCAGATCCCGGCAGGGGCGGCAAACCCGGCACCGCCGGTAGGTCCTGCACTGGGTCAGCATGGGGTGAACATCATGGAGTTCTGCAAGGCGTACAATGCCGCCACGCAGAGCCAGGCAGGGATGGTCATTCCGGTGGTCATTACCGTATACAGCGACCGCAGCTTCACGTTCGTGACCAAGAGCCCTCCGGCAGCAGTGCTGCTCAAGAAGGCTGCCGGTTTGGCCAAGGGCTCCGGCGTGCCGAACCGCGACAAGGTCGGCAAGGTCACCCGCGCACAGATTGAAGAGATAGTTGAAGTCAAGAAGGACGACCTTAACGCTCATGATATAGACGCGGCAGTGCGTATCATTGAAGGTACGGCGCGCAGCATGGGAATCGAGGTGGAATAATCATGGCTATTCACGGAAAAACATACAGAAACGTTGTGGAGAAAGTCTCCAAGGATTCCGACTACAGCATCGATGATGCCGTCGCTTTCCTGCAGGCCAACCCCACTGCAAAATTTGACGAAACCTTTGAACTCGCCTTCCGGATGGGCGTCGATCCGACGAAATCGGACCAGGCGATCCGTTCTACCGTTGCGTTGCCGCATGGTACCGGCAAGGATGTGCGTGTCATCGTTTTCGCCACTGGCGAAGCCGCCGATGCCGCTCGCGAAGCCGGCGCTGCTGAAGTTGGATTCGAAGAATTGATCAAGAAAGTGCAGGATGGCTGGACCGATTTTGATGCTGCCGTTGCCACTCCGGACGCGATGAAGGAAGTTCGCAAGGTCGCCCGGGTTCTGGGTCCGCGCGGTCTTATGCCGAATCCGAAGACCGGAACCGTTACGGACGACACGGCCGCAGCTGTTAATCAGCTCAAGGCCGGTCGTGTTGAGTTCCGCATGGATCGAAATGGCAATATCGCGGTTCCTTTTGGTAAGCGTTCGTTCGAGAAGCAGGCTTTGCTCGAAAATGCGAAGGCGATCGTTGAAGCGATTAACCATGCCAAGCCGTCCAGTGCCAAGGGCACCTACATCAAGCGTTGCACGGTTTCCAGCACGATGGGTCCGGGTCTGCGAGTTGCGCTCAAGGAAGTAACTGCATAGAAGGGCAGGGTATTTAGATGAAACCAGAAGAAAAAGGGCAAAGGCCTGAAAAGCTGGCCATGGCCGCCGAAATCGACGAGCGAGTCGCCGGTGCGCTATACATGATTCTTGCTGATTATGACGGCATGGACATGCCCATGACCACCGAGTTCAAAAACTCGCTTCGTGAAAATGGTGCAGCGTTCAACGTCGTGAAGAACCGCATGCTCAACCGAGCCATGGAGCAGGACATTTCCAACCTGCTCAAAGGGCAGACCGCCATGATCTATGGTGAGGGCGATGTGGTCGAAGTGGCCAAGGTCATTAAGAAATTTACCGCAGCTAACAAAAAACCCGTTGTCAAGGGAGGCTTCGTTGAAGGTAAGGCCGTATCCGCCGAGGATGTGGCTGCGCTTGCCAAGTTGCCTTCCAAGGATGTCCTGCGCGCTATGTTGCTTGGCACCCTGCAGGCACCGAGTCGCAATCTGGCCAGCGTGCTGAACCAGAAGGTTGCGAGCTTGGTATACGTGCTGAGCGCGGTAAAAGAGAAAAAAGAACAAGAAGCATAACAGTTTAATTAGATAGCAGTTCAAGGAGGTACGAAATGTCCGAAGAAGTAAAAGAAGAAGTAAAGCTCGAAGGCAAGATGGCTGAGTTCGTTGATTGGGTTGAAACTATTTCCGTTCTGGAACTTTCCCAGCTCGTGAAGGCGTTGGAAGATCGTCTTGGTGTTACAGCTGCCGCTCCGGTTGCCGCTGTTGCAGCCGCTCCGGCTGGTGGTGAAGAAGGTGGCGGTGCCGCTGCTGAAAAGACCGACTTTGATGTCGTTCTGACTGCTGCTGGCGGATCCAAGATTCAAGTGATCAAGGAACTTCGCGGCCTGACTGGCCTTGGCCTCAAGGAAGCCAAGGAACTGGTTGACGGCGCACCGGCTACCGTTAAGGAAGCAGTTGCCAAGGCCGATGCTGAAGCCTGGAAAGAAAAGCTCGAAGGTGTTGGAGCAACCGTAGAGCTCAAGTAGATCCGCAAGGTTTACTTGGTTTTACAGATTGCGCCATCGCCTGCGGTGGCTTGTAGATTGTTCCCCTTTGAGACCCAAAGGGGAACAAGCGTTCTCCAATATTAACCTAAAGGTGCGGGATGGCTGATAGAAAAAACTTTGGCAAGCTGACCGATGCGCTAGATGCGCCTGACTTGATTGAAATCCAACTGAATTCATACCGGGAATTCCTGCAACAGGACCTGTCTCCTTCCAAGCGGAAGAAGATCGGTTTGCAGTCTGTACTGGGTGAAGCATTCCCGATTGAAAGTTACGATGGACAGATTGCTCTGGACTTCGTCAGCTATGAAATCAAAAAGCCGAAACTCGATCATCTCGAATCACTTCGGGAAGGGGAAACCTTTTCGGCTCCGCTGTATGTGACGTTCAAGCTTCGCGAAGGCGAAGACCTGCGTGAAGACACGCTGTTCATGGGCGAGATTCCGCTGATGACCGACAGCGGCAGCTTTGTGATCAATGGTGCCGAACGCGTCATTGTCAGCCAGTTGCATCGGTCGCCGGGCATCTGCTTTGAACAAACACAGCACGCCAATGGCTCCATATTGCATTCGTTCCGCATCATCCCAGACCATGGTTCGTGGATCGAGGCGCAGTTCGATACCAGCGATTTGATCTACATCTATCTCGACCGCAAGCGTCGCCGCCGGAAGTTCTTGGCGTCGACCTTCCTGCGCGCACTTGGCTATGCGACCGACGAGGAAATTCTTGGGCTGTATTACAAGTTCAACGAATTCTCGCTCAGTAAGAAGAGTTTCGCGGAAGCCGAACTCGAAAACATTGTCCTTCGCGACGACGTGATCGATGCCGATTCGGAATCGGTTATCGGCCGCCGCTACGATGCCTTGACAGTAGACATGATCCAGCGCATGAAGCTGGCTGGATACAAGAAAATTTCCGTTGTCGATGTTTCCTGGGACCAGGGACTTTTCCTCAAAAGCGTACAGGCCGACACGACCCGCACTGTCGACGAAGCGCTCAAGGATTTGTACCAGAAACTGCGTCCCGGCGATCCGCCGACGACCGCCTCCGCTCGTCAAATGATCAAGCGTCTCTTTTTCGATGAAGCGCGCTTTAGTCTCAGCCGTGTGGGGCGCTACAAGATCCAGCAGAAACTGGGTATCAAGAGTGAATCCTTGACGCTGGAAATTGATGATGTGGTCGAGGCATTGCGCTATCTCTTGATGATTCGCAAAGGCGAAGGCACGCTAGACGACATCGACCATCTCGGTAGCCGCCGTATTCGTACGGTCGGCGAGTTGCTGGAAGGACAGTGCCGTGTTGGCTTGGCCCGAATCCAGCGTCTCGTGAAGGAGCGCATGACGATCTTCGATACGACGGTCGACCGCCTCTCTTCCCAGAAACTGATTAATCCGAAGGCCCTGTCTGCGGTAATCAAGGATTTCTTTGGCCGCAGCCAGTTGTCCCAGTTCATGGACCAGACCAACCCGCTTTCTGAATTGACGCACAAACGCCGTCTTTCAGCGTTGGGGCCGGGCGGCCTGAATCGTGATCGCGCCGGTTTTGAAGTGCGCGACGTTCACAGCTCGCATTATGGCCGTATCTGTCCGATTGAAACACCGGAAGGTCCGAACATCGGTCTGATTTCCTCTCTGTCCACCTTTGCGAAGGTCAACGAATACGGATTCATCGTTACGCCCTACCTGAAGTGCGCCAAGGGCAAGGTGTCCAAGCACATCGATTGGCTGACCGCCGACGAGGAAGAGCG
>JBNKSB010000128.1:0-4520 GCA_050297095.1 Pontiella sp.
ATATGCGATCGGAGCCAAACAGGCGCATCAGGTTGTCTTCGAGGGAGACGTAAAAGCGCGTTACGCCGGGGTCTCCCTGTCGGGCGGAACGGCCGCGTAGCTGGCGGTCGATGCGGCGCGATTCGTGACGCTCGGAAGCGATCACGTACAGTCCGCAAGGTTTCTCTTCGAGCAGTTTGCGCAACGATGTTCCGTCAACCTTGCTGTCGAGCGAAAATTCCGTGGATTGAATATCCTCGTTCTTGAGATAAACCACACCGTCGCCCAGTTTGATGTCGGTACCGCGACCGGCCATGTTGGTGGCAATGGTAACCGCTCCCGGTTGTCCGGCGTTGGCCACGATTTCGGCTTCGCGCGCGTGGTTCTTTGCGTTGAGCACGTTGTGAACGATGTTTTCGCGGCGGAGCATGCGGCTGAGGACTTCGGAGGTTTCCACTGCCACGGTCCCCACCAGGACCGGTTGTTTGCGGGCGTGAGCCGCCTTGATCTCGTCGATGACGGCTTTAAACTTTTCCCGCTGTGTTTTGTAGATCTGATCGTTGAGGTCGACCCGGCGTACCGGCCGGTTGGTCGGGATGACCATTACGTCGAGGCCGTAGATCTGATGGAATTCGTCGGCTTCCGTTTCGGCCGTACCGGTCATGCCCGATAGCTTGTTGTACATGCGGAAATAGTTCTGGATGGTGATGGTGGCGAGGGTCTGTGTTTCGCGCTCGATCTGCACCCCTTCCTTGGCTTCGACAGCCTGGTGAAGTCCATCGCTCCAACGGCGTCCAACCATCAAGCGACCGGTGTGTTCGTCGACGATAACGACCTGATTGTCCTGTACCACATAATCGACATCTTTTTCGTAGATGCTATAGGCCTTGATCAACTGGTCGACCGCGTGAACGCGTTCGTTGCGCAGGGCATAGTCCTCTTGGATGGAGCGCCGCTTTTCCATGATTTCTTCCGGGGAGAGATCGGTTTGGCCATCCAGTTCCGCCATCATGGAAACCATGTCGGGGAGAACATACATATCCGGATCGTTAGGATTCAGTTCGGCGCAGCCGATTTCGGTAAGGCCGGCATCATGGTTCTTTTCGTCGATGGTGAAATAGAGTTCCTGGCGCAGTTCGCGAGCCTCGTTTTCGCGCTCCTTCTTGAGCATTTCAAGCTGCGTTTTTTCGAGTAGCTTACGGATGCGAACATCCTCGATCATGTGCATGAGCTGCTTGTTTTTCGGCATGCCCTGATGCACTTGGTACAGCTTGAGAGCTGCTTCGGCTTCTTCGCCCTCCTCAAGCAGTTCCTTGGCTTCCTTGAGCAAGCGGGTACAGAGGTCGCGCTGTCGACGGACCAGCCGGGCGCTGACGGGTTGCAACTCGCTGTATTGCGTGGAGGAGTAGGGCGCAGGGCCGGAAATAATCAGCGGTGTCCGTGCTTCGTCGATCAGAATGGAGTCGATTTCGTCGACGATTGCAAAGGCGTGGCCCTTCTGCTGTACCATGTCCTAGGGAGTGTAGGTCATGTTGTCGCGCAGGTAGTCGAATCCAAACTCGGAATTGGTGCCGTAGGTAATGTCGCGCAGGTACATTTCGCGGCGCTCCGGTGGCGGCATCATGTTGCGCAGGCAACCGACCGTGAGGCCGAGCCATTTGTAGAGGTGCCCCATCCATTCGGAGTCGCGTTGCGAGTGGTAGTCGGACGTGGTAATGACATGTACGCCGCGTCCATTGAGGGCGTTGAGGTAGACCGGCAGCGTGGCCACAAGCGTTTTACCTTCACCGGTGGCCATTTCGGCAATCATTCCCTTGTGGATGGCAAGCCCGCCAATGAGCTGTACGTCAAAGTGCACCATTTGCCATCCAATCGGATGTCCGCAAACCTCGACCTGCGTTCCGCATAGGCGCCGGGCGGCGTTCTTGACCACCGCAAAAGCTTCCAGCTCAATGTCCTCCAGCGTTTCCCCGTCTTTTAAACGCTGCTGAAATTCGGCGGTTTTGGCCTGCAGCTGCTCGTCGGTGAGGGCCTTGTACTCCTCGTCCAGTTCATTGATCTTATTGACCAGCGGACGCATCTTTTTGAGGTCGCGCTCGTTCTTCGATCCAACAATCTTTTTCAAAATCCAATTCATGATAGTTCCCATTTGTGCAAAAGAGGATGAAACCTACCCGATTTGCCCGCCGTCCTCAAGCAGGGATTACCGCTCCCTATGGTCGCTGCGTCCTTGCGGAAGCCTCCCTTCCCTGCGGGCTGGGACTGGATATCTAAAGCCCCGCTCTGGGCACTATTCATCAATTGCCGGAATGGGTGGAATCACGCAGGGGACCCGAGGCCAATTTGTGAGCCCAGCGGGTAGTCTCGGGCAACCGGTATTTCGTGGTGCACTTCATCACGAGCCGGATGGCCGATTCCATGCCGACGCGGTGCCCTGGAGAAATGAAGAGCGGTTTAACGTTCGTGCGGGTGCGCAACACCACGCCGATTTGCTCGCTCTGGTGCATCAAGGGGACGTGCTCGCCTTTTTCCTTCGCCACATCAGCATGGCTGCCGACCAGTCGCGACTTGGCAACGCCAACCGAGGGGATGTCAGTCAGAATACCGAGGTGGGTTGCAATCCCAAGCCGGCGTGGATGGGCGATGCCTTGGCCGTCGCACAGCAATAGATCGGGAACCAAACTCAGCTTCAGCATCGCTTCGAGTACGGCGGGGATTTCGCGGAAGGAAAGCAGGCCGGGAATGTAGGGGAACGTCGTGGGTTTCCGGGCAATTACGGATTCCTTCAATTCCAGCGTTTCGAAATCAAGCACGGCAATCGCCGCTCGGGTAATCGTGTTGTTTTTCTCGAAGCCGACATCCACGCCCGCGACGGTATTGATCTCGCCAAAATCATCATGTAGGACTAAGCGGTCCAGTAGCGATTCCTGAATCGCGATCGCTTCCTTCGGGCTGACATCCCATGCGTGCATGGTTTAAACACTCGCTCACAAGTTCGCTTAAGACACGAAGTCCACTAAGGTTTAAAGCCGTTCTCCTTCGAGTCCTTTGTGTCTTTGTGTTTACAACTTCTCAAATACGGCGAGAAAGGCGTCGATTTCGGCCTCGGTGTGGGCGGCGGAGACGAACGCAACTTCGAACGCGCTTGGCGGGGTGTAGAAACCGTTTTCGAGCATGTGGTGGAAATAGCGTGCATGCTCCTTGGCATTACAGGCCTTGGAATGATCTAGATTCCGTACCGCTTCCTTACGGAAGAAGGGTGTGAACATGCCTCCGCGCTGCGCGCAATGTAGATCCATTCCTTTTTCTTCCGCGATGCGGTTGATGCCGTCCGCCAGCCGCTTGCCCAGAATTTCCATTTTCAGGTAGGGACTTTCATCGCGCAGCAGTTCGAGGGTCTTCATGCCGGCGGCGACGGCTACGGGATTGCCGCTCAACGTGCCGGCCTGGTAGACGGGGCCGAGCGGGGCCAGATGCGACATGATTTCCGTACTGCCCCCGATGGCTCCGATGGGCATGCCTCCACCGATAATCTTGCCGAGTGTGGTGATGTCGGCCTGTATCCCGGCCATGTGTCCGTAGGTGGTCGGAGCAAGTCGGAAACCATTGATGACTTCATCGAAAATCAGCAGCGCACCGCAGTCGGCTGTTGCAGCACGCAGGCCTTCGAGAAATCCGGGGTCCGGCTCGACCAGCCCCATGTTGCCGGCGATCGGCTCCACGATCACGGCGGCGATCTCGTCGCCGTTGTTCTTCAAAATTTCCTGCACGGCGGCGAGGTCGTTGTAGGGGGCCACGAAAACTTCCTCGGTGGCGGCGGGCGACACGCCGGCGGACGAGGAGATGCCGCCGGTCAAAAGGCCGCTGCCGGAGGCGACCAGCAGATAGTCCGAGTGGCCGTGGTAGCAGCCGTCAAACTTCACGATTTTACGCCGACCGGTAACGCCGCGCGCTAGGCGGATGGCGGTCATGACCGCTTCAGTTCCGGAGCTGACGAGGCGTACCATTTCCATTTCCGGGACGAGCCCGCAAATCAGTTCGGCGAACTCGGCTTCCTTGGCGGTGTTGGCTCCAAAGCTCAGCCCATCCGCCGCTGTTTTCGCCACGGCCTCGACTACTTCATCGCGGGCGTGACCCAGGATGAGCGGTCCCCACGATCCGCAAAAATCGATCAGTTCCGTGTGGTCTTCCGTCTGCACCTTCGTGCCCTTGCCCGACTTGAAGTATACCGGAGTTCCTCCAACGCCATTAAAGGCACGCACCGGGCTGTTCACACCGCCGGGAATCACCTTCTTCGCCCGTTCAAACCATGCTGCTGAATTCATAATGCAATCTCTGTTATCGTTTATTGGAGGGATGCCGTCCTCGGCGTCCGCGGACAGCGAGGACGCTGTCCCTCCATTCAATCCCTGAAAAGTTCGTTGTATTGGTTGGCCCAGTAGGAAATGAGGATGTCGGCCCCGGCCCGGACCAGGGCGGCCGTGGATTCCTGCACCATGCTTTTGAGGTCGCCCCATCCGCGTTCGGCGGTGGCGTGCAGC
>JBNKSB010000129.1:0-8117 GCA_050297095.1 Pontiella sp.
GGCATCAGTACCACGCGTGCCTTTCGCATCCACAAAACCTATGGCGATAAGGCGATCGAAATCGTACAGCGCGATCCATACTGCTTGGCCCGCGACATCCGCGGCATAGGATTTCTCATCGCCGACCAGATTGCCATGAAACTCGGCATCGCTAAAGACTCCGACTTGCGCGCCCGGGCCGGCATTGAGTACACGCTAGGCGAACTGACGGCCAGCGGCCATTGTGCCTACGTCCTTAATGATCTGCTTTCACGCACGGCCGCACTGCTTGACATAGATCTGGAAATAATCGAACGCGCCCTGCAACACTCCATCGAAAACCAACGACTCATTTTGCGCACGGATTCGCAAGGCCGGGATCTGATCTACCTGCCCAAGCTGTACTTCGCTGAAATTGAGCTGGCCAAGAAATTACAAAGCCTCTCCAAAGGGTCGCACCCCTGTCCGAACGTTGATGTGGCTAAAGCCATAGAATGGGTGCAGCAAAAAACCGGCATTGCCTTGGCCTCCGCGCAGCTGGATGCCCTCAAAACCGCTGTTCAGGCAAAGGTTATGGTGATTACCGGTGGGCCGGGTGTAGGCAAAACCACCTTGGTCAATTCCGTGTTGATGGTGCTGAAGGCGAAAAGAATGAGAGTGTCACTGTGCGCCCCAACGGGCCGCGCAGCCAAGCGGATGGCCGAGACCACCGGCATGGAAGCCAAGACCATTCATCGCCTACTGCAATACAATCCCGGCACAGGTGGCTTCATCCATAAGCACGATCATCCGCTCGAATGCGATGTGCTGATTGTTGACGAGTCGAGCATGATCGATGTCTTGCTGGCCTCGCAATTGATGGATGCTGTTCCCTTGCATGCCGCCGTAGTCGTGGTGGGGGATGCCGACCAATTGCCGTCGGTTGGTCCCGGACGAGTGTTGCAGGATATTATCCGCTCCAAAACCATTCCCGTCAGCCATTTAAACGAGGTGTTTCGACAGGCTGCGAGCAGTCTGATTATTACCAATGCCCATCGCATAAACCGGGGGGAAATGCCTGAGTTTCCCGGGGAGGGAGAGTCCAGTGATTGTTACTTTGTGGAATCCGACGACCCCGAAAAGGCACTCGCGCTTGTGGGAAAAATGATCAGGCAATCGATTCCGAAAAAGTTCCATTTCGACCCGAAGAACGACATCCAAATCCTGACACCGATGCAGAAAGGCGAACTCGGTGCCCGCAATCTCAACCAGACCTTGCAACAACTCCTTAACCCCCATGGCGAGGAAGTTGAACGTTTTGGCATCACCTATCGCGTTGGCGACAAGGTCATGCAGACTGAAAACGACTATGACAAGGATGTCTACAACGGCGACATCGGATGCATTTCACATATCGATTCCGAGGCGTGCGAGGTGTCGGTCGATTATGATGGGCGCAGAGTCGTCTACGATTTCCGGGAGATGGATGAACTGACATTGTCGTACGCCATTACCATCCACAAAAGCCAGGGAAGCGAATATCCCTGTGTAGTGATTCCGCTGCACACCCAACACTATGTCCTGCTGCAACGGAGCCTGATTTATACCGCCATTACGAGGGCAAAAAAACTGGTGGTTTTAATCGGCACTAAAAAGGCTCTAAACCTCGCAGTCAGCCGTGCGGAATCGAGGGAACGAACAACCACCTTGGCTGAGCGGTTGATGGAGTATGCATAATACAAATATGTAAATTGACGTTTAATACGTATGCATCGTTCCAGAAAAAAACGCCCTCAATGAGAAGGCGTTTCCCCGGCTTCCATCGGGAACCGATTATTCAGCCATGTCGACGGAACATGGCTCTAGGTGCCAAATGTCGTCGCAGTAGTCCTGAATCGAACGGTCGGAGGAGAACCACCCCATACGAGCCACGTTAAGCATGGCCTTTTCCGCCCACTTTGTGGGTGTGGAATAGAGCTTGTCCACAGCATCGTTGCACTTAACGTAGTCCGCGAAGTCCGCAAGGTAGAAGTAGAAGTCGCCATGCTCAGTGAGATCGTTGTAGATATCCTTGAACAGGTCGGCCCGCGTAGAATCGAAAATATTATCGCGAATCGCTTCGAGCACGTTCTGCAGATCCTTCGATTTATCCATGTATGACCACGGATTGTAGCCCTTGCGGCGCAGTTCCTCCAATTCTTCGGTGCGGTGCCCGAAGATGAAAATATTATCTTCGCCCACATTCTGAGCAATCTCGATATTGGCGCCATCCCACGTGCCCACGGTCAACGCACCGTTAAGCGACAACTTCATGTTTCCGGTGCCGGACGCTTCCAGCCCCGCCGTTGAAATCTGTTCGGAAATATCCGCCGCGGGAATGATTTTTTCGGCGAGCGACACATTGTAGTCCGGCAGGAAAACCACCTTCAAACGACCGGCCACGTCGACATCATTGTTAATGACTTCCGCCATTGAATTGATCAGCTTGATGACCGATTTGGCGATGAGGTAGGCCGGCGCGGCCTTTGCCGCAAAGATAAAGGTGCGAGGCTGGATCTTAACCTTCGGGTTTTCCTTGATCTTGTTGTAGAGATAGATGATGTGCATAGCCTTGAGCAACTGGCGCTTGTACATGTGCAGGCGCTTGATCTGGACGTCGAAAATCGAGTCAGGGCTGACCACATGGCCGGTAAGGTCGTGAATGGTTTTGCACAACGCCACTTTCTTTTCGCGCTTGATCTCCATGAACTTCTTCTGATCCGTGCGGCTTGTGGCCGATGCTTCGAACTCCTTCAGCAAGGAGAGATCCTTTTTCCATCCCTCGCCGATCTTGTCGGAAATCATGTCGCTCAGTTGCGGGTTAGCTTTGATGAGCCACCGGCGATGGGTGATGCCGTTGGTGACATTGCAGAATTTACCCGGATAGAGCTTGTCGAATTCGGGCATGGTATTCGTGCGAAGCAGGTCGGAGTGCAATGCGGACACGCCATTGACCTTGCTACTTCCCACAACGCACAGATTAGCCATTCGTACCTGCTTGTGAGGTCCTTCCTCGATGAGAGAAACCTTCCGCATCAGGTCTCC
This sequence comes from Pontiella sp., assembly GCA_050297095.1. Taxonomy (GTDB): domain Bacteria; phylum Verrucomicrobiota; class Kiritimatiellia; order Kiritimatiellales; family Pontiellaceae; genus Pontiella. The sequence goes on from JBNKSB010000129.1 coordinate 3,043, forward strand.
CGCGCCGGGCTGGGATATTTCCACCTTCTGCAGGAAGCGATGGTTGATTTCGAATATAATCTGCATATGGCGAGGCAACACACGCTGCAGGAGGTCTACCGTCCATTTTTCCAATGCTTCGGCCAGCAATGTGTGGTTGGTGTAGCAGAAGGTGTTAACCGTGATATCCCACGCCGTATCCCACGGAATGCCTTCTTCGTCGTGCAACACGCGCATCAGTTCGGGAATGGCGAGTGTGGGGTGGGTGTCATTGAGCTGGATAACATTCTTCTCTGCGAAGTTGGTGAAATCCTTGTGGTTTTTCTTGTGGCGGCGAATAATGTCGCGAACCGAGCAGGAGGCCAGGAAATATTCCTGAATCAAGCGTAATTCTTTGCCCGCGTAGGTGTAGTCAGACGGATAAAGCACCTTGGAGACGTTTTCCGCCCAGTTCTTTTCTTCCACCGCCCGCACATAGTCGCCCTGATTGAAGACATCGAGCCGGAATCCTTCGGCCGCCTGGGATTTCCACAGGCGAAGCATGTTAACGGTGTTCACCCCATAGCCAATAATCGGCACATCGTAGGGGACTGCTTCGAATACCTGGAAATCCTCCCAGATGTCGGAGGCACCACGGCCGGGGGCATAGTTTTTACGGACGCGTCCATAAACACAGACCGGCAAGGTGTATTCCGGACGGATCAGTTCCCACGGATATCCGAGTGCAAGCCATTCGTCCGGACGTTCGCACTGCCAGCCATCGTTGAATTCCTGGCGGAAAATCCCATGCTCGTAGCGAATGCCGTACCCGTATGCCGGAAGCTGCATGGTAGCTAGCGAGTCGAGATAACAGGCGGCAAGGCGTCCCAGACCACCATTACCCAAGCCTGCTTCGACATCAAGAGCAAGAACTTCCTCCACGGTGGTATCCAGCGCCTTGAGGGCTTTGGCGGCCATTTTTTCGATCCCAAGGGCATACATGTTGTTTTCAAGCATGCGGCCGATGAGATATTCCATTGAAAGGTAATTCACGCGGCGAACATCCTGGTCCAAGTATTGTTTCTGGGTTGCGATAAACCCGTCCACAGCCATGTCGCGAACCGCATGTGAAAAACACATCATTTTGTCGAATGTTGTGGCAGCAGCGAGATCCTTTCCTCGGCTGTATTGCAAATGGAACAGCGCTCGTTTTGCGAGTGTTTCCGGGCAGATATTATCTTTAAAATGTTTCATATTATGTTAACCTAGTTTAAAGCTATGCTCTTTCAGTGCCTCTTAATTAGCTCACAGGCAGTAGGGATGCAAGTACCGTTGGTCTTTTAATGACGGTTGAGCTGTTCTATCGACAAAAGGAGATGTTTCCAGGGTTCTCCGCAAGAGAACCCCCCGAGATCCCCGTTGGCGCGAATGACGCGATGGCAGGGGATAAACAAGGGAACTGGATTTCCTCCGCACGCATTGGCAACGGCCCGGCAGGACGTGGTGGGCCTTCCAATTTGGCGGGCGAGGGCACTATAGGATCGTGTTTCGCCATGTGGGATCACTTGTATCGCGTTCCAGACCTCTAGCTGAAATGCAGTGCCTTGCAGCTTCCCGATCGAGGGGGCGGATGGATTCCCTCCAGCAAGAAGTTCGCGTAAATAGCGGGAAAATGGATCGCGGCCCGATTCTCGCACAGTAAACGCATCCCTTGGCGCTACGCTTCGATGGGGTAGCTGGCAGCGAACAACTCCCGTTTCATCAGCCGTCACCTTGATGGTTCCCCAGCTGGTCAGGATGGAAAACAGTTGTTCTGAATTCGTCATGGAGCAGGGGAGGTCCGGTTACTTCCCCTGCATGGGTATAACCAAGGTTTGACCGACTTTCAAGGAGCTCGGGCTGGCAAGCGTATCCCTATTGGCCTCGTAAATGGTATCCCATTTTCCGGAATCCCCGTAGAACTTGTTTGCGATCTTGGTCAGCGTATCGCCGGACACAGCCGTGTAGATCTGGTGGCTTGGCTTCTGTTTTGAGCTAGATGTCGTTGCTGGGGTGGACGGCGTAGAGTCGGTAACTACCGTTGGAGATGTTTGCTTCGGCTTGGATGTGGCGCTCGCCAACTGCTTCTTGAGATTCTCGTTTTCTTTCATCAACCGTTGTATTTCAGCAACAATTTGTTGGACATCCGGAGATTCCTGCACGGCCTTGACTTCAAGCGCCCGCATCACCTTGTCGCGCTGTTCCTTGATAAAGGACGCCTTCTCTGACTCTGGGCGGAGTTCGAGGTAGCGGTCATAATGATATATGGCATGGATGTAGTTGGGCTTGTACTGTTGGTAGATCAACGCCAGATTGAGATGGGGCTTGGCCATTGACGGGTCTTTGTCCAGTGCATCAAGGAGGGCCTGTTCCGCTTCGTTCCACTGGTTTTGTTCCATATAGGCGACTGCGGTTTTGACCATCGGATCACGCTCCTCCCGTTCATCGGCGGAAAGACCACTGTCTTTGCAGGCGGTCAGGGTAAAAACGGCAATACAGAGGGGTATATGGTATAATAGCTTACGCATGGGCTTTGTCCTTTTTATTCATTAGCCAGAGGGTTCTATTCATGGGCATTGGCATCGTTCACAGGAATATATCCTGTCTGCTTCAGGAATCCCGAACTAAATTTTTCTAATATTTCCCCCGTCTCATCCCGGATCAAAAACATAGCCTCCATCCCCTGTTGTTGCTCGACCCATTCCAACCCCTCTTTCGGCCCCATGACAAACAGCGCAGTAGCAGATGCATCCGCGTCGGTGCAGTTGGAGGCATACACCGTTACACTGGCTGTATTTGAAAAAACAGCGCGCCCGGTGCGAGGATCGAGGATGTGGGAATAGATCGCACCGTCCTTTTCGATGTAGTTGCGATAATCGCCCGAAGTTGCAATCGCTCCTTTGGAAAGATGGAGAATACCTTTAAGGCGATCATCCACTAGACTGGTGCTCGGATACTGGATGCCGATCTTCCACGGTGTGCCGGATGGGTTGAGTCCCATGGCAACCACTTCGCCACCAATTTCCACAAACCAGTTTTCAAATCCCTGTTTGTCGAGAATGTGGGCAACGGCATCGACTCCGTAACCTTTGGCAATGGCTCCGAGGGCCAGCGATATTTCGGGTCGCCCCTTTTGCAGGTTTGCTGGCGGCAACACCTTGACCTGATGCCATCCCGTCAAGGCTTTGGAGGATGCAATGGCATCGTCGGTTGGAATCATGTGGTCGCCACCCTCGCTGCCAAAGCCCCAAAGATTCAACAGGGGTTGCAGTGTAGGATCAAACGCACCGCCGGTATTCAGGCTGAACTCCAACGCCCGCTCAACCACTCGTGCAAAATCGGCCGACACCTCCATGGGTTCAGTCGAGTTTAGATGGTTAAATCGAGAAATCTCACTCGCTGGATCCCACGTCGACATTTGTCGATTGATTTCCATCAACTCAGCATCAATCAGTTCGTATAGTTTCTTAAGCTGTTTTTTTTCAACGGTTCCGCTGAGCCGGATGCTGTAGGTCGTGCCCATGGTTTCGCCATGGCAGGAAGGGTTCTTGATGTATCCGGAACGGAGATAGCCACCGATTCCCAGAACGAGAACGAGTAGTAGGCCACATATGATTCGAATCAGTTTTCCGCGATTCATTAGGCCTTCGCCACCAATTCAATTTCGACCAATGAACCCTTCGGAAGCGCGGCCACCTGCACCGTTGATCTCGCCGGCGCATTTTTCTCTCCAAAATATTCCGCGTAGACCACATTGAATTCGGAAAAATCCCCCATATTGGCGAGGTATACCGTTGTTTTGATCACATCCGCCAGTGAGCATCCGGCAGCTTCCAAAACCGCTTTCAGGTTTTCAAATACCTGGATGGTTTGCTCGCGAATTCCGCCGGCAACCAAGTCGCCAGTTTCCGGATCGATGGGGATCTGCCCCGATGTGTAGATGAGGTGTCCGCTTTTAATCGCCTGATTGTAGGGACCGATTGGCGCAGGTGCGTTGGCCGTATTAATAATGTGTCTCATATTTCTATTCCTTCTTTCCCGCATTTGTTTCTAGTTCGTCAATAATTTTCAAGTCGGCCTTGGAGTAGGGGAAGTTCCTGAGGTCCGACACCTTGCTCCATCGATAATCCTGGCAGTGAAGGGGGCGGGGGCGCCCGGAACGAATTTTTGCGAAGTAGGTATGCATGTCCATAGTGAAATGACTGTAAGCGTGATTTACTGTCAAAAGAAACTCCCCGACATTGGTATTGATACCCAGTTCTTCCTTCAGTTCCCGTGCAATGCACTGCTGAATGGTTTCGCCGGTTTCCTGCTTGCCGCCCGGGAATTCCCACAATCCCCCCAGCATGTCTTTTTCCCGCCGCTGGGCAATCAACACCTCTCCTTTGCGGTTGGTTATGACCGCGGCACCGACGACGATATGCGGCACCTTTTTTTTTGGCGCCTTTACCGGGTAATCGGTAGGGCGGCCTGATTGATACCCTAGGCAAACGGAAGAAACCGGGCATGTTTCACACTGCGGGTTTCGGGGCAGGCAGATAGTCGCACCGAGTTCCATCATGGCTTCGTTGTAGTTTCCCGCTTCACCTTCAATTAGCAGCGCGTCGGTCATCTGTTGAAGTTCCTTGCGGGCCGCGGCAGTGGCGGGGTCCTTGGTGTAGGAAAAAATGCGTGATATCACGCGGATGACGTTTCCGTCCAGTACCGCAAGGTCAAGGTTAAAGGCTAGTGACCCGATGGCGGCGGCGGTATAGCTTCCGATGCCCGGCAGCTTTTGGATATCCTCGATCGCTTTCGGGAAACGTCCCTTGTGTTCACTGGCGATGATTCGAGCCGCCTTATGAAGGTTTCGGGCCCGTGAGTAGTAGCCGAGGCCTTCCCACATTTTCAGCACGTCTTCTTGAGAAGCCGCAGCCAGCGACCGGAGCGACGGAAAGCGTTTAATGAATCGTTGAAAATAGGGGGTGGCCTGGTCCACGCGGGTTTGCTGCAGCATCAGTTCGGATATCCAGACCCGGTAGGGCGTGCGGTTGTTACGCCACGGCATGCTACGTTTGTTGTCAGCAAACCAGGGAAGC
>JBNKSB010000130.1:0-13505 GCA_050297095.1 Pontiella sp.
AGGTTCCGGCTATTTCGTGAATGGATAATCGATCAATTTGACGGATTGAAAACCCGCCGAGATCCGCGCCCTTCTTGTGCTTTAGCAGAGTGCTGATGAAGGCGGAAACCTCTTTGCGTCGATAGAGCCGTCCGCGCAGAATGACACTGTTGAGGTCGGGATGGCGCACAAAACAGTCGCCGAGAATCTTGGTCACATAATGCGTGATGCTCAGTGGCCGGCCGATCTGGTTCTGTTTAAGAAAACATTCCGCCGGCTCCACGTTGAGTTCCACTTCGGCATAGGTCTGAGGATCTCGCGGATGGCGCCAGTTGCCCAGTGAAATCTTCCGGAACGCGGTGAGCGGAAGAGGTCCGTTTGTTTCAATATGTTTCATTGGATGTCAGCCTCAATCTTTGGGGTGGGCCAGAACGCGCAGGGATTGTCCTTCGGCGAAGACGTCCTCAATGACGCCCTTGCCGTCCAGAATCCGCACCTCGACCCAGCATTCCTTGTTGCGCGTGGCGTTGCGCGTGATCCCTTCGGCCCGAGGTGCCTTGGCTTCGTCCATGTAGAAACGATCAAATGGAATGTCGATTCGAATGCCCCGGTAGTTGCTTTTTTTCGTAGCCGGATTCCAACGATAGTTTTTGCCAAGATATCGCGTTTCAAGATAGGGGCCCGAGTCAGGCCTTTCATCACTCCAGTCCGAAAAGTGGGCGAATCCATCTTCATCGATCTCCATCAGCGCATAGATCTTGGCTTTGTAGGCTATGCCGTGATCCTCGTCCTTTGACCACGGAATATAATCGTGCTCAAACCCCAATCGCACATAGCGCCCCTGGAACGGGTCGGCGGGGTCGATAGGGCGTGTGAGGAATCGGTACACCTTTCCTTCGCGGAGGATTCGTTCCTTTTTTTGAATCAGCGAAACCGGTACGGCCAGTTGCGCAACCGCGAGGACTCCTAATAAAATGATGGAAATCCTTTTCATGACATGACCTCCTTATGTTTGTTCCTTCGGACCATAATCAGGTTGACGGACAGGAAAATGGCACCCAGAACAATGAAGACAATGCCGCGTGCAAGGTAGCCAAACCCGGCGTCGAAGAAGCGCGTGACCAACAAGAGCGCAAGAACGGCCATGCCTCCGTTAAGCAGGCGTAGCTTCTCGTTGCGGCAACCCAGCACGACATACATGAGTCCGAGGAATAGCATGAAGGCATTGAATACAAGCGTATTCAACAGGTCGGTTTTTTCTGCCAACGACCCGATGATAAAGCACAGGCCGGCGACCACCGGAAAGATCCCTGTTGTGACGGTTTCGATGGAGTCGCGGCGGAATGCCTTGATCGCGTTGTACAACCACCACGCAATGCAGAGGGTTGCAATGCCGCCGTCCAGCCACGCGCCCCAGCTCTGGTATGTCCATCCCGCATGGGTGTGTCGCCAGCCGATTTCGTTCCATGCGTCTTCCCAAGTGAGGATATAGGTGATGAACACGATGCCGATGGTGCCCAGGGTTTTGGGTGCGTTGTTCCAACCTTGGCGGTCGCCGTAGAGCCGTATGCCCAGCAAGCCGATTCCGCTCAAAAGAGCAGAGTATGTGACGATCCACAAACCGGGAACGGTGTGCTCCATCGCAATGCCCAGCGATACACATAATGCAATGATCAATCCAACAAATCCCACTGTGGTTTCCGGTGCATATAGCTGGCTTCGTGCCAGTCGAAGCATGTGAATCATGGGCGGCACAACCAGCAACCAGAATCCCGCGGCATGTCCATACGTTTCCTGGGCCACACCGCTCCAGCCGCAGGTCAGGGCGAGATAGATCAGGTAGGCGCCGGTCGACCGGAGCAGGAACATTAATGGAAGGATCAGTAACGACCAGCTCAACAGAAAGCCAGGCACATTGCTGGGGAGATGATAGGTTTGGCCTATCAGGGAGATCGTCGCACCTACCGCCAGCGCATGGAATATTCCCGCCGACTCGCGCAAGGCAACGCTGTCATCCCGAACCAGGGCCGTCATACTCAGGAAGATGCCCGCAATGAGCGGGCAGAAGGAAAGGATTGCCCTCGCCGGCCGGCTTAGGTCGTCCCAGTTATGGGCAAAGAGCAGGATGATGCCGGAGCCGATCAGTAACGAGCCAAGAATCGCGAAAGCCAATACCGCCCAGTGCATTCCACTCCGCGTACGGTGTTCGTAGTAGGATCGGATCTCGCCGATGCTATCCGGCGAGAGGACGCCTTCGCTTTCCAGGACGGTCAGTTCCCTCATCAACCATTGCCGATGTCGGTCGGATACTTTTCTCATAACTCCTCCTAAGCTGGATTATGCACATTTCTCCCGTGGTTCACAATTACGTGTTCCAAGTCGTAGCTGTTGCTTGAACGTGTCGCGACGCCATTTGGTAAACTCGTCGGAATAGAGTTTCATGGCGAGGCGATGAAAGCCATCGCGAAGCTCTTCGCCGGTCATACCTTTTGGACGGAAATTGAGATCGAACAAGGTGCATTTCTTCCAATTGGTGGGCTCCACCAGCCGGCCGGCTTTCTTAAGTCTATCGTACAGCTTCGTCCCGGGGAATGCCGTCAGGATGGTTATCTGTACTTCGTACAGTTCGGTTTCGCGTACAAAGTTGTAGATCTGATCGAAGATGGCTGAGGTTTGACCGTCCAGTCCGACGATAAAGCATCCGTTGACAGTGATGCCGTGCGATTGGATCGCACGGATCGCACTCTTGTATTTGTTGAAACGGTCATACTTCCAGTTGCTTCGTTCCTCCATGCCATTCAGCGGTGCCTCGGTTGGGCTTTCGAATCCGATCAATACCTGAGCGCATCCAGACTCGCGCATCAGTTTCAATAGATCCGGATCGTCGGCGATGGATAGATCGGTTTCGGTGAACCACTTGATGTTCCGTTTCTTTAATTCCGGAAGCAGGGCTTTCCAGTAGGCTTGGTTAACGAAGCTGTTGTCATCTGCAAACTCGATGAATGGATGCGGCCAGATTTCGCAGATCCGGTCGATTTCTGCCAATACCTTTTCCATGGGCTTCTGCTTGTAACAGGAGCAAATCAAGTTGGATCCCGCGCAAAACTCGCACTTGTGCGGACACCCTCGACTCGTTTGAACAGTGAGCCGATTATACTTTGAAATATCCAGGAGTTCGAAGGCCGGCATCGGTGCGTCGGCCAGATCGAATGGCCGTTGGCGGGCATCATAGAACAGCTTGAGCCGATGATGTTCGGCATCCTCCAGAACCTCCAGCCAGACCGGCTCTCCTTCGCCCACTACAATCGAGGTGGCATATTTCTGCGCTTCGTGGGGCAGGGCGGTGACATGCGGTCCGCCCATCACCACCGGCACACCTCGAATTCGATAGCGCATCGCAAGGTCATAGGCTTCATCGATCTGCGCGCTATAGCTGGAAATGGCCACCAGATCAAAGTGCTTCAATTCATCCTCTTCGGCACTCAAATCGGGAATTTCGATATAGACGCACTCATGCTGTTTCGGTGTCATGCCCGCCAGCGTCAACAGGCCGAGGCTGGGCAGGGACGCAATCTGCTTGCTGCGTTCGACGAAGCCCGGAAGCGTGAGTCCGAGTTCGAGCAGTTCGGCATCGCACGCGCGAATGCCGCTCATGGCGATGAATCCAATTTTCATGGTTATACCATCCTTTCTATGAACAATATGATCGACAGGATTACCGAGCCTGCCGGAATGAAAAACAGGTGGCGGAAGAAAGGTCTGAATGCGCTCAGGTAGCAGAGCAGGGGCATTGCGACAGCTCCTGCGATCATCAGGAGTGATGCTGTTTTCGCCTCGATTGAAAGCGCTGTGGCGGTGAGTCCCAGTCCAAGGTTCAGAAAGCCGATGCCGAAGAACGCAATGTGCCCAAGCCGAATCATTCGGCGCGGCCAGGAAGTGTAACCGCCAAGCCAATCGAATCGATAGAAGAACAAGCCTGGGATGGCTCCCGAAATCCCGCCGAGCAAAAAGCCGATCCATGCTGCAACAATGTTAATCATGGTGAACCTCTGCATGTTCAAAGTTTCCGTCTTGAAGGAAATGCATCGTTTGCGCGATGACCGACGGGTTCCACATCATGCAGGCGTGGGTGACGTGAAGCTGCAGATAGTCCGTGTAAACGGTAGGTTTGACCCGTTGGAGTGAAACCTTTCCATCGTCCGGGCCGGGAATCAGCATAGAGAGAATCGGGTTGATCGAGCGGTCGCCCGCAATGATGCCCAATTCAAACTTCGGAGCCTGTAGCCGGAGCGGGAGGCTTTCAGTTCCGGTGCCCAGCTGATTCCCGGCCGGACCATTAATCCATTTGTACAAAAAGACATTTCCAAGTTTATCGGTCACCTCGCTACCACGGCTCGGTGGCGCCAGCATCACCACGCGCCCGAGGTTTGGTATGTCATGTTCCTGAAGGTATTGTCGCAGAATGATGCCGCCCATGGAGTGGGTGACAAAGTGCACGGTGCCAGTTTCTTGCAGCTGGGGGGCCAATGTCTTGAACACCTGGGTAGACAAGTCCTCTATGGTGGCCGAGGTGGAAGGATAATCGACATTGATCACGCCGTATCCATCGGCCTGCAGTTGCCGAGCCATTTTATTCATGGCCTTGCTGGAGCGCGCGAGGCCGTGCAGCAACACGACGGTTTCGGTAGGGGCAGATCGCCGATCCGTCCGTGGCGTGTTCGGTAATCGCGCCCTGCCCAAAGCGAGCGAAACCAGAATGAGCGTTAAAATGATAACGATGACTTTCATGCGACCCTCACAATATTTTGCAGTGCGCGCAGATCGAGCTTGCCGGTGCCTAGCATGGGCAGTTCGGGAATATGGAAAAAGTTGGCAGCACGGGGGATCCACAGATTGGGCAAGCCGATGGAGCGGATACGTTCGATCAGCGTTTTCGGATCGCCAGCCTGATCCGTGTAGCAGACGGCCAGCTGTTCGCCTTTGGCCTGGTCTTCGATGCTAACCACGGCTACGCAGGGTTCTACGCTTCCGGATGCCTGTTGCAACGCGTCTTCGATCGCTCCATGAGGAACCATTTCTCCGGCAATCTTGCTAAAGCGCGAGAGGCGGCCCGTGATGTAGACAAAGCCGTGGGCATCCATGCGGGCGACATCACCGGTGTTGTACCAGCCTTCTCGCAACACCTCGGCGGTCTTTTCCGGCTGGTTTAGATAGCCCTGCATCACATTGGGCCCCTTGATCCACATGACCCCCTCTTCACCATCGGAGAGTGGTTCGTCAGTTCCGGGATCGACGATGCGGACCGCGATGCCCGGCAGAGGTTGACCGGCACTGCCGGTGCGATAGCTATTCTTCTGGCTGAGCAGGGCTACCGGCGAAAGTTCGGTGCATCCATAGCCTTCGAACGGGCGCACGCCGAATGTTTCCTCGAATCGATCGGCCAATGCGGGACGGAGCTTTTCACCACCGGTGATGATATGTTTCATGCTCGAAAAATCCTCTTCCTTCGCTTTTCGCATGTAGCTTTGCAGGAATGTAGGGGTAGAGAGCAGGGCGCTCAGTTGCTCCTCGCGGATCAGGCGTATGACGCGATCTGTCTGCAGCGGATTGGGATGATATGCCACACGAATGTTTTTAAGCAAAGGCCACCAGAGCAGACCCAGATATCCGAAGGCGTGAAACAACGGCAGGAGCGCGCAAATAGAGTCCGACTTCTCGAAATGCTGCACCGCTTGGGTGGCTTCCACATTGGAGAGAATGTTGGCATGACTCAGCACAACGCCTTTCGGAGTGCCGGTGGTGCCGGAAGAAAAAATGATCGTCGCAGGATCGGATGGCTGCGGTTCGCATCCGCCGGCCAGATGTTTCGGCGAGGCAAACAGCGCGGCGCGCACAGCACGAAAACGTTCGATACGTCCAAGCTGTTTCAACTGATCCTCGATGTAGAGCCAGCGTACCGGCAGATCCGGTTGCTTCGTTTTCTGCACAAAGCGGCGCGAAGTGATGACATACTTGATCCGTGACTGTTGAACAGCCGATTGCAACGCTTCCGCTGATGCCGTCCAGTTGAGGTTGACAGATGTTTTGCCGGACAGCGTAACGGCTAGATTGGAGATGACACCGCCGAGCGATGTCGGCATATAGATGCCGATCTTCCGTTGATTCGCTACACAGGGTTTGATGCGGTTGGCCAGTGCAACGCTTCCGATCAGCAATTTCCCATAGGTTGACTTATTGCCGAGGGTGTCGCTTGCGATCGGCCGGAGCCAGTTGCGTCGCGTCTGGCGGATAAATTGATGGTTAAGCGTCTGTTTCGGCATCAGACTCTTTTCAGTGGCGTATTCTGCTCCCATCTCTGCAATCACGCGGCGAGCTTCATCGGCGGTCGTTTCGGTCGGCATGGCCTTTCCAAATCGGACGGATACGGGGTAGGGGAGCTTGAGCGGACGTTTGAGTCCCGGTTTGCCGCGATAGAAGCTGAAGATGCTTCCCCAAATATTACCGATGTAGGCCGGGATGATGGGGCATCCACTCTTGCGGGCAATCTTTTCGAATCCCTTGTTGAACTGCATCAGGCTCCCGTTGCGAGTGAGTTTGCCTTCCGGGAAAATGGCAACGATCGCTCCGTCTTCCATTACCTTGCGGGCTTCCTGCAACGACTTGGCCAAAGCACGCGGACCATCGGAGGTGTGGATCGGAATGCAGTCGGTAAGGTTAAAGACCGGCTTGGCCCATTTCCAGGTCTTGAACACATCGCGCGACATGACGAAGCGAACCGGCCGGGAGGTGGCGGCCTGCAGTAAGAGTGCGTCGGCATAGGCCGTGTGGTTGCAGACCAACATGGCACCGCCTTCGCGCGGCAGGTTTTCAAGACCCTTGAAACGAATTTTGTAGAGACGGTTGATCAATCGGATGAGCCAGAAGCGGACGAAGAATCCTGGCAGGCGCAGGCAGGCAATAACCGCCGGAATGGCGGCCAGCAAGCCAGTGATGAATACCGTTGTGCGCGCACTGCAATGCAGCGATTTGGTCAGCACGTAAAAGAGAGCCGAGGAGCCTACCATGGCACTGAAGCTAAGGAAGCCGGAGGCCCCGAATACTTCGCCTCGGCGGCTCGCCGGAATGCGATGTTGCAGGAACGCATTAAGTGGAACCAGATACATGCCGCAGCAGGCGCCGAGCATAACAATCCAAATCGCGACCCAAACGGGAGCCTGAACGATGCTCAGGGCTATTGCGGAAACCATGATGCCGATTGCGCCAACGGGAATTAAACCGATTTCTATGGTATGTCGGGAAAGCTTTCCGGTCAGCAGCGCACCCAAGCCGATGCCAATGGCGGCCAACGGGAACAGCATGGGGCTCTTTTCAACGGAGAGCCCCAGCACTTCCTTGCCGAACAAGACCAACGTCTGCTGGAACAGGGCGGAAATGGCTCCAAAGAGTACGAGGCCGAGAACGGCCAACATGGCCCATTGATCGTGCTTGAGGTTGCGGACGGCCCGGACAACATCGGGAATGATCCATGGAGAGGATTTCTTATCTTCGCCGGCGGCAGGAACCGGGGCAATGCGCAACGAAGCCAGTAGGCCAGCGGCGGCTACGAGTCCGCAGGTGCCGACCACATACAGCGGATTGAGATCGAGGTAGCCAATCATCAGCGAGGGCAGGGCGGTTCCGAGAATGATGGCAACATAAGTGGCCGCCGTCAGAAAACCGTTTGCTCTCGACAGCTCGTCGTCGGTAACCAGTTCCGGAACAATGCCGCGCTTGGACGGACCAAAGAGTGCACTCTGGGCACAAAGGAGGAATAGCAGGGCGTAAATGGGCAGGGTGGATTCGAACAGGATCACCGGAATGGTCAAGGCCAGCAGCAGTACTTCGAGCCATTTGCTGGCAATAATGATATCGCGCTTGCTGAACCGGTCGGCCAGTGTGCCCGCCGCATTGGAAAACAGCAAAAAGGGCAGGACAAACAGGGCGGAACAAATCGCCAGCACCGTGGAAATGCTTTGTTCACCGAGATGTTTCACCAGCACCATGACGGCTGTCATCTTGAAGGCGTTGTCGTTAAACGCTCCCGTAAACTGACTCACGTTCAGCCATTTAAATGTGTTCTTCATTTTTCGCTCCTTGACGTTGAAGATACTGCGTATATCCCACTCTAATGCACTGGGTGTGCCATTATATGCTGACAATTTCGCAACATGCACAGCGACAATACATAACGCAAGGACAACGGGCTGGTTATAAATTATTTTATGGACACTATATGCATAAGATGCATACATTAATGCATGGATATAGAATTTTTCGGAATGGTATCGGAGGCGGCGTTCAGCAATCCGTTTAGCGACAAGCGCGTAGAGGTTGACCGCCGTATTATCGGGGCTTCCGACAAGGTTGACTGGCACGACATGCTCAAACCGCTGCTAAAAACATTGTCCGGTCACCTCCATACCTTGCAGAGTGCCGGAGAGCTGGAGGTTAATCCCGAGGGCAATGCCGATGAGCGTGCTCTTGCCGTTAGCGTGCTCTTCCACGTATTCCATCAATACATGGATGAATTTGATCAGCTGATCACGCAACAGATCAAAGCTGGCGACGATTCGTGCCGGGCGTCGTTTGCCTACCAGTGCCTCGAAAAGCTTATGGGGTTTGGCTTTAGCCGGGGCGATGCATGCCGTTATGTGGGCATGTTCTACCAGATCCGTCGCGCCTACTTTTTTATTTCCACGGGGCTGGTCGGCGAAAGCGACTGTATGAAGCGGATGCGGGCACGACTATGGGACAACCTTTTTACACATAATATTTTGTGGTACGAGCGCTGCCTTTGGAATCGCATGGAGGATTTTTCCACGTTACTGCTCGGCGAAACCGGAACGGGGAAGGGCGCGGCCGCCGCTGCTATCGGACGCTCGGGATTTATTCCATTCAACCCCAACACGCAGAAATTTGAGGAGAGTTTCACGCGGGCATTCGTATCCATCAACCTCTCTCAGTTTCCCGAAACCATTATCGAATCGGAACTGTTCGGTCATCGCAAGGGGGCGTTCACCGGTGCGATAGAAAAACACGAGGGCATTTTTTCCCGATGCAGCCCACACGGTGCGATTTTCCTGGATGAGATTGGCGATGTCGGCATTCCAATACAGATCAAGTTGCTGCAGGTGTTGCAGGAACGCACGTTTTCCCCGGTGGGTAGCCACGACAAACTCCGGTTCGAAGGGCGGGTTATCGCCGCCACCAATAAGCCTCTTGATCAGTTGCGCCGTGATGGAAAGTTTCGCGACGATTTTTATTATCGCCTCTGCTCCGACCAGATCACCATGCCTCCTTTGCGTCAGCGAATCCGCGAAACACCCCGGGAACTGGACGCATTGGTGGATCACATTGTTCAGCGTATCTGTGGGGCGGAGCTCGGGGTCCCCATGCTTTCCATTCTAAAGCAAGACGTTGGTAAAAACTATCCGTGGCCGGGCAACGTTCGTGAACTCGAACAAGCCATTCGCCGTATTATGCTTACCGGAACCTATACCGGCGACATAGCCGTCGCATCCCCGAAGGAGGCTGCGCTGAGCGATGCGGTTGAAGCCGGGCGCCTGACAGCCAAGGAGCTGGTGGAAAAGTATTGCCGCGATCTGTACGATCTCTATGGAAATTATGGCGAGGTTGCCCGCCGCACCGGCCTCGACTGGCGCACCGTCAAAAAGAATGTCATGCGGGATGAATGACGTGAATGCGCTCCACTCCGCATTCGCCCATCTACAGATTGTGGACAGCCGATGGCGCCCATGCTAGGCTTCCCTAGCGCTTGGCGAAACGCGAAGGGAGATTCAGATGAGCGAAAACGAACAGGAAGTCATCGAACTGCGCCATCTGCGGATTGAGGATTATGTCGGTCTGAAAAACTCGGCCGACCGAGCCTACGAGGAAGCCGGGCTGGGCACCTGGCACGAAAAGGAAATCCGCCGGCTACTCGATATTTTTCCAGACGGCCAGCTGTGCATCACCCTCAACGGAAAAGTGGTCGCTAGCGCGCTTTCATTGATCATCCACTATGACGACTTTGGCGATGATCACACCTACAACCAGATCCACGGAAACTATAGCTTTAAAACACATGATCCCGAGGGTGACGTTCTGTACGGGATTGATGTTTTTGTTCATCCCGAATATCGCGGGATGCGTCTCGGTCGACGCCTCTACGAGGGGCGGAAGGAACTGTGCGAAAACATGAATCTGCGCGCCATCATGGCCGGTGGCCGGATTCCAAACTACAAGAAGCATGCCGAAGACCTCACGCCGCGGCAGTATATCGAAAAAGTCGAGGCGCGTGAAATTTACGATCCCACTCTGACCTTCCAGCTGTCCAACGGTTTCCACGTGAAAAAGGTGTTGAAGAACTATCTTGAAGGCGATGTCCAGAGTCAGGAATACGCGACCCTGCTGGAATGGAACAATATTTACTACGAGCCTCATCCCAAGGTGCTCAACATGGATCGCTCGGAAGTGCGCGTCGGGCTGGTGCAGTGGCAGATGCGACCGTTCGGCGACATGGATGCCCTGATGGAGCAGGCCGAATATTTCGTGGACGCGGTCTCCGGCTACAGTTCCGACTTCCTGCTCTTTCCCGAGTTTTTCAATGCGCCGCTGATGGCGCCATACAATCATCTGCCCGAATCACAGGCTGTCCGGAAGTTGGCCCAGTATGCAGAGCCGTTGCGTGACCGGTTTGTAGAATTGGCGGTCGCCTACAATGTGAATATCATAACCGGAAGCATGCCGGTGGTCGAAGATACCAGACTGTTGAATATTTCCTATCTCTGCCGCCGTGACGGCACTGTTGATTCGGTGCACAAAATCCATCCAACGCCTTCGGAGGTTGAAGCCTGGGGCATGGTAGGGGGGGATGAGGTCAAGGTGCTGGAAACGGACTGCGGGAAGATTGGCATCTTGATCTGCTACGACGTGGAATTTCCGGAAGTCTGCCGCCTAATGGCGGACGATGGCATGCGCATCCTTTTTGTGCCGTTTTGCACCGACACACAAAACGGCTTCATGCGGGTTCGGCGGTGTGCCCAGGCACGGGCAATCGAAAACGAATGCTATGTGGTGGTTGCCGGTGCGGTGGGGAATTTGCCCAATGTAAACAATATGGATATCCAGTACGCCCAGTCCGCCGTGTTTACCCCCTCCGACTTTTCATTCCCGACCAACACCATCAAAACCGAAACCACACCCAACACAGAAATGGTGCTCATTGCCGATGTCGACATGGACCTCCTGAAGGAGCTACACGCCCGAGGTAGTGTTCAAAATCTCAAGGATCGCCGCAGGGACCTCTATCAGGTGGTCCGGGCCGGCCCAAAGAAATAGCGCGCCCTAGCTAACAAAAAAGCCCGCCATGATGACGGGCTTTTTCAGTGCTTTTTGAGCAATCGGTTTAGATGCCGCCGAGCTGGTAGCGGACATAGCGCTTGACCGTCAGGGTGTCGCCGATTTCCTTGCCCTTCTCTGCGATCAGGTCGGTTATGGAAACTTTTTCCTCTTTCACGAAACCCTGCTCAATGAAGCAGATCTGGGAGTAGAACTTGTTGATCTTGCCCTTGAGAATGTTCTCCATGATGTTCTCGGGCTTGCCTTCAAGCTGCTTGCGGGCAATATCCATTTCCTCTTCGACCAGTTCGGACGGAACTTCGTCGCGGTTGAGGTACTGCGGAGCCGCCGCAGCGACGTGCAGGGTCAGGTCCTTGCAGAGTTCCTGGAAGACCGGGTTGTTAATCGTGTCTTCCTTTTCGCAACCGACTTCAACCAGTACGCCGACCTTGCCGCCCATGTGGATGTAGGAGGTGATGGCGCCGGTACCTTCGACGGTCCATTTGACGTTGCGGCGGAACTGGATCTTTTCACCAATGGCGGCCATCTGGGCCTCAACCTTGTCGTTGATGCCTTCAGCCATCTTGCCGGTTTCATGGTTGAGGGCATCCTGACGGAGTTCTTCAACGAAAGCCTGGAAATCTTCGTTGCGGGTCACAAAGTCGGTTTCGCAGTTGACTTCGATCAGCGCACCCTGCTGGGCGTCGGAAGACACGTTGGAGGCAATCATGCCTTCATTGGCTTCCTTGGAAGCGCGCTTGGCGGCAACGGAAGCACCCTTTTCGCGGAGAATTTTTACGGCGGCGTCAAAATCGCCGTCCGTCTGTTCCAGGGCCTTCTTGCAGTCATTGATGCCCATGCTGGTGGCATCGCGAAGTTCCTTAATCATGCTGGTAGTAATAGCCATCGTAATGTGTCCTCTCTAAATTATGCTTCGTCTTTCTTGGATTTATCAGATTCTTCGGCAGCCTCTTCAGCCTTGGGTTCATCGGCAGCCGGAGCTTCTTCGGTCTTAGGTTCTTCCGCGACCGGAGTCTCTTCGGCCGGAACCGTTTCCTTGACCTCTTCAGCAGCCGGAGCTTCTTCCACAACCGGCGAAGCCTCTTCGGCTACGGGAGCTGCCGCTTTTTCATCAGCCTTCGACTCTGCAGCCTTGGCTTCAGCCTTCTTCTTATCGTCGGCTTTCTTCTTCTGTTCCTTGATCTTCTTCAGCACTTCTTCGCGCTTTTTCTTCTCTTCGGCTTCCTTCTTCCTGCGTTCTTCGCGGGCCACCTTGGCCTTTTCACGCTCTTCGGCTTCCGCCTTTTCACGGGCCTCGCGCTCAGCCTTGGCCTTGGCGCTGTATTCGGTATCGGCGGCCTTGATCACTTCACCAAGTACCTCGCAGATCAGCCCAATCGAACGAAGCGAGTCGTCGTTGCCGGGGATCGGATAGTCAACGAGGTCCGGGTCGGCATTGGTATCAACGAGAGCCACCACGGGAATGTCGAGGCGCTTGGCTTCAGCCAGGGCCAGATGCTCGCGCTTGAGGTCGACCACGAAAAGGGCACCCGGCTTCTTCTCCATGTTGGCGATACCGCTCAGGTTGCGTTCCAGCTTGGTCAGCTCGCGACGTAGCACGGAAACCTCTTTCTTGGGAAGCTTATCCATCGTGCCGTCTTTTTCCATCTTCTGCAGTTCGCGCATGCGGGCTACGGAAGAACGGATGGTCTTGTTATTGGTCAGCATGCCGCCGAGCCAGCGATGGATGACGTACGGCTGATTGGTGCCTTCGGCGGTGTTTTGGAAGATTTCGCGGGCCTGTTTCTTGGTGCCCACGAAAAGGATTTTATCGCCGCGCAGGACAACGTCGCTCAGAAACGTCTTAGCCAGCTCGAGCTGCGAAAGGGTTTTGTTCAGGTCAATGATGTAGATCCCGTTTTTAGCGCCGTGAATGTAGCGCTTCATCTTGGGATTCCAACGTTTGGTCTGATGACCGAAATGTAGACCTGCGTCCAGCAGATCCTGTACAGATACACTCTTGATGGATGCTTCCGCCATGATACCTCTCCTTATAGTTTACTCTATTTATAAACAATCCGCTTTGACACACCACGAGGTCAGGTGGCCTTCGCTTCTGACCGGCACATCCGGTCAATTAAGGCGCG
>JBNKSB010000131.1:0-8820 GCA_050297095.1 Pontiella sp.
GAACCAGGGATGCCCCCAAAGCATGACGGCGCGGCTTAGCGGATCTTGGTCAACGTCGTCATTGAGCCCATCCGTATCTGTATCGGCTACGCGTGGATCGGTGGAGAGAAGCGATTCCGCAAAGTTGCGCAGTGCGTCCGCATCATGGTTCTCCTGCGCATCCGCGGCGTTGGTGGGATTGAGATGGAAAAAGGTCTCGTACAGGTCGCTCATGCCGTCACGGTCGCTATCGCGGCAGATTTCCGGTACGTAGATAACAAAAGAAGAGGGATCGAGCGCCTCGTCCGAGATCGCCACTTCGTCGATCTTTCCGTAGAAACGGTCCGCATGGCCATTGTTCCACATACCGCGCGCAACGGTCCAGGTACCATAGCCCAGTCCGAGGGAGGTGTCGGTGCCCGTCGTGGTCAGATCCAGCGTGCCGACCACTTCGCCGTTGAGATAGAGCTTCAGGGTACTGCCGTCGCTGGTGGCCACCACGCTGTACCACACGCTTGCCTTGAGGTTGGCCGGAACCTGCAGGTTGTGCCGCGCACCATCCACGTCTCGGTATTCAATCGCCAGATCGGTACCGCGCGTGGAGAGATAGAGGGCCGCGCCCCGGTCGGGAAAGCGTCCGTCGCGACCCACGATCGTGGAAATGCTGGACAAGTTGGCAGACTTGAAGACCGCCTCGACCGTCCATCGGGCCGGGGTGATGGTTTCGGCATCGATGCCCGTGAGACCGGGATTGAAGGAGGAGTCGGTTCCAGAAGCGGGCCAGGAGTTATTGTGTTCCATGCTGAAGTCGCCCTGCACGCTGTCCGCGCTCCATTTCATCCAGGAGGACGTCCACGCGGTCAGGTGGTTGCCGTTACCGGAAAGGTCGGCGGCTCCGATGCGGAAATCGTCGGAGTCCATGGTCCCGTCGCCATCCAGATCCCGCCGCTCTCCATTGCCCGGTAAGAATGCGCCATCCGCGGCGTTTGTCGGACTGAAATCCCAATGGGTGATGGTTCCAGCCTGAGCAAGACTCCCTGCCAGAACAGCAACCAATATTGCACCTGCGAAAATAAACGATCTAGGTTGCAGATTCATGATTACATTACTCCTCAATTATTAAACTTTCCTTGATATGTAGACTAGGAACCTGCTGAACTAGTGCATCTATTGCAATTTATTTATTTCTTTTTTTTATAATTAGTAATTATTACTATATCTGTGTAATGAAGTCCCCCGCAAATATTCCAACCTCCCTACCCGACGCGTTTTCCAGCGCTCAATTTGCGGGATTCCATATCCGCCATCTGGTAGATTCCGCGGCCATGGAAACTTTTGATGTGATTGTGGTGGGTGGCGGACCGGCGGGGATGATGGCTGCCGGGCATGCGGCGGAATACGGGCGGCGCGTGCTGCTGCTCGAAAAGAACCGGGAACTGGGCAAAAAGCTCAAACTGACCGGCGGCGGACGGTGCAATATCACCAACGCCGAATTCGATACGCGGACCTTCCTCTCCTTTTTCGGCGATTCCGCCAAATTCCTCTACTCCCCCTTTTCGCGCTTTGCCGTAAGCAACACCTTTGATTTTTTCGAGGAATTGGGCCTCCCGCTGTTTATTTCAGAGGATCGTAAGCGAGCCTTTCCCAAGACGGAAAAATCCGAAGATGTGATCCGGGCGCTTAAAGACTATCTGGGCAACAACGACGTCGAAGTTCACGTTGGCGAAACCGTCAAGCATCTGCTCATGGAGGACAATCGGATTGCGGGCGTAGAAACCAACCGGAAAACATACCGCTGTGAAAGCGTTGTCCTGGCAACGGGCGGCGTTTCGTACAAGGAGACGGGTTCGACTGGAGACGGCTTCAACTGGCTGCGCGAATCCGGCCACACCGTTGCCGACGCCTCGCCGGATATTGTTCCGTTGCGGGTGAAGGAGCAATGGGTGAAGGACCTTTCAGGCATGACGCTCGATTCCATGCGCATTACCTTCATCGCTAAAAACGGTGAAAAAGTGAGCCGGGTCGGCAAGATTCTCTTTACCCACTTCGGCCTCTCCGGACCACTGATCCTCAACAGCACGCATGAAGTTAAAAAGCTGCTGAAGCAAGGTCCGCTGGCAACGGCCATCGACCTCTTCCCGAAACAGGAACAACCCGAGGTCGACCGCTGCATCCTCGAGGTTTTCAACGAAAACAAGAACAAGCTGGTGAGTAATGTTCTCAAGCTGGTGGCACCGACCGGCATGGGACGAGCCCTGGCGGCCAACCTGCCGGAAGGCCTGCCGGAAAAGAAGGTGAACACCGTCACGCAGGAAGAGCGAAAAAGAATCGTCCAAACCGCCAAAAACCTGCCATTGACCGTGACCGGAACAATGGGCTACGACTGGGCGGTGATCTGCGACGGCGGGGTTCCGCTGACCGAGATCGATACGCGCACGATGGCCTCACGTATCCACCCCAACCTCTTCATCGTCGGCGATCTGCTACACGTCAGCCGGCCATCCGGCGGCTATTCGCTCCAGCTTTGTTGGACCACCGGCTATGTCGCCGGCGAAAATGCCTGACGAGCATCGCCTGCCCACCTCCCGAGCCCTCCGATGGAATCCCCGTAAATCCACCCTTCCAATATGGTACATATTTAGTATAGTTTGCTCGTCGCAAATGGAGAGCAACTATGCCGTTCATGATTGAATATCAAGCAGACGAGGATTATATCGAGGCCACCTTTACCGGGCAGGTTACCATGTCGCTGGTAAAAACCTATATTGCGGATCTTCTTCCGGTCGTTGAACAGACCGGTTGCAAGCGTTTGCTAAGCGATTCCATCGAAGCCAAGATCCTGCTTTCCTCCGGCGATATTCTAAAGCTCCCCAAACTGGCGGCCGCATCCCCTCTCACCGCAAATCTTAAGCGCGCCGTGCTCGCAGCCCCGGGAAAGAGCGGCTATCTGATGTATGAAACGCTGTCTAAAATAATGGGACATGAATTGCAGGTTTTTACCGACCGCAAGACCGCATTGGAGTGGTTGCTTGCCGACGAGGAATGATTCAGCAAATGATTGTCTAGGAACTTTTCCCTGCAGGCGTTAAAAAGATCCTTTAGCGAGGTATCCAATGAAAGTCCTGAAGCACCTTTTTGACAGCAACCGCGAATGGGCCATGCACATTGAACAAGAACAGCCCGGTTTCTTTGAGCAACTGTCCAAACAGCAAAACCCCGAATATCTCTGGATCGGCTGTGCCGACAGCCGAGTGCCGGCCAACGAAATCATCAACCTGCCGCCCGGTGAAGTCTTCGTTCACCGCAATATTGCCAACCTCGTCGTGCATACCGACCTCAACTGCCTGTCGGTTATCCAGTACGCCGTCGAGATTCTAAAGGTAAAGCACATCATCGTCTGCGGCCACTATGGTTGCGGCGGTGTCCGCGCAGCCATGGATGACACCAACCATGGCTTGATCGACAACTGGCTTCGGCACATCCGGGATGTCTACCGCTACCACCGCAACATTCTGGACGCGATCGAAGATCCATTGGAACGCCGGGAAAAACTGTGCGAGCTCAATGTGGTCGAGCAAGTCGCGAACGTCTGCAATACCACCATGGTGAGCGATGCCTGGGCCCAAGGCCAGTCGCTGGCGGTACATGGATGGATCTACCGCCTCGAAGATGGCCTGTTGCGCGACATGGATGTGACCATGACCGGAAACGAATAGGGTCCGGTTGTTTCCAACCAGACCCCATTTCCCAGCCTTCGTTTGAACCGCTTAATCAGAACGGTTTCAAAATGAAGGAATACTCGTAGGTTCCCTCGGCCTTAATCAGGTGGTCCGGGCGCGGTAGCGCTCCCCAGGAATTTTCACCGCCCACTCCCATCTGGCGATGGTCGATACTTACCGTAATCAAACCGCGTAGCGGGATCTCGGACGGATGTCTGGCCCCTTCAAGATCCGATTGCAGAAACGGATAGGCCCCGACCGAAAGCAGTTGTTCATCGTTGGGAAATACCAAGAGGCCATGCTGACCGCCGATAAAAGCGGCTCGCCGCACATCGGTCCGGTTGGCGGTTTCCTGTGGCTCGGAATAGGGATACCACGCTTTGAGTACATCCTCTTTCCATAAACCAAGGAAGGTTCCCGTATTCCGGTCGCTATAGTTTTCTTCCGGACCGCGTCCATACCAGGTCCAGTCATTGAGTTCCGGCGCAATCGCACATTGGAAGCCGATCCGCGGAATCAACAGGTCCTCCGCGTCTTTCAGGTCCAGTTTCAGGGAAACCCCCATGGCTCCATCCCCATAGAAGCTGTAGGTCACGGTCGCCGTGGATTTTCCAGCCGGAAGGGAATAATCGAAGGTCATGTCATAGGTTTTCAGTCTCTTGCCTTCGGTCATGTTTTTGAGTTCGGCCGTGGATGCGATATCACGCCACGGTTCAACCTTCGCTTTGTTATCCTCCCCCCAGCCACGGTCGTTGTCGATGGGTGCACGCCAGAAATCAAGCTTCAATGGCTGCTTCAAGTATTCGGTTTTGCCCACGCGGCAAGAAACCAGATACCCGGTTTTCGTATCAATGGACATGCTGATATTGCCGGAGGTAAAGACCGCCAGCTCTCCCAGATAGCGAGGCGAAAAAACCCCGCTCTTGCTCGACCGATAGGCGGTTTTTTCCGGCTTCGTCCATTCCAGGGCGATCTGGTCGCGCGCAACCATATGTCCTTTCGGCGCCCAGAAGGGGTTTCCGGCAACCGGAAATTCCACGTTCAGCAAATACTCCGCATCCGGATTGATCTTTATCCCTTTGACAGGAATGGTCATTTCGACGGATTGCTGCGGGGGTAGGTTTTCGATCTTGAGCGTGCCCTTTTTGACCGGTTCGCCGTTTTGCAAGACCGTCCAAACCATCGGTTGGTTCTTCAGCGGCACGAAAAAGTTTTCATTGAACACCTTCACCACCGGAAGCGCATCCGACGAAACATTGACGCCGGTCGTTAGGATGGAACGGTATTGATAGGCCATCTCGACGGCATGCGGATGGGGAACCAAATCCGCATCGACCACTCCATTCATGCAGAAATTGTTATCGTTCGGCTGATCGCCGAAATCCCCGCCATAGGCGAAATAGTTCAATGAACCGTCTGCTGCCACGAAGCGTTCCTTGTCCAGTGCCGCCACTGCGGCTGGAGCCTTCGAATCTGCAGGACTGGAACGGAGAATGCCCTGATCCCGCCAGTCCCAGATAAATCCACCCTGCAACAGGCGTTGCGCGCGGATATGGCTCCAGTATTCGGCCAGCCCGCCACAGGAATTGCCCATGGCATGGCTGTATTCGCACTGAATCAGGGGCTTTTGCCGATCCGGATCCTTCTTTTCCATCGTGCGACACCAATCATCGAGCATGGAGATGGGGTAGTACATGGGCGATTCGAAATCGACGTAGGAGTAGCCTGCAGAGTGGGCTCCCTCATAATGCACCAAGCGCGATGAATCACGTTCATGGATCCAAGCTGCCATGGCTTCGAAATTGGGGCCGCTTCCCGCTTCGTTACCGAGCGACCAGGCAATTACGCAAGGTTGGTTCTTGAAGGCTTCAACCATGTTCTTGATGCGGTCGAGTTCCGCTGCCCGCCATGTGAAATCATTGGCCAGTTTGTTTTGGGGATCGTTGCCGAAACCGTGCGTCTCGATATTGGCTTCGCTGATGACATACAAACCATACTCGCTAACCAGCTCCAGGAAGCGGGGATCGTTCGGATAGTGTGACGTGCGGATGGCATTGATATTGAGTTGCTTCATCAAGTCCAGCTCGGCCCGCATGGTTTCCTCTTTCACATAGTGGCCCGTAATGTCGTCGTGATCGTGCCGATCCACCCCCTTGATAAGGATGGGCTGTCCGTTGACCAACAGATTGCCATTCTTGATTTCCGTACGTACAAACCCTACGGGAAAGACATAGCTGGCGATATCCGCACCACTCTCGTCTTTCAGCGTTATCAGCAACTTGTAGAGATAGGGACTTTCCGCCGACCAAGGCTGGATTTCCAGGTTCTCGACCTTCGCTTGCGTCAGGTGCTGGGTTTCAGGGAAAACATTGCCGTTGATTGTTCGTTCGACAACCGGCTCGCCGGCGGCATCGAGAAGAGCCGTAGCTAACGTATACTTGCTCGATTCCTTGCCAAAGTTGAAGACCAACGGCTTGAGACTCAGAATCCCCTTGGTATAGGTGTCGTCGAGCGTGGCTGTAATATCCAGGTCGCGCAGCTCAAGCGCGGCGGCGGACCACAGGTAGACGTCGCGGAAGATTCCCGAAAGCCGCCACATGTCCTGGTCTTCGAGGTAGGATCCGTCGCTCCAGCGGTACACTTCGACCGCCAGAAGATTTTCCCCCGCTTTCAGGTATTTCGTGATATTGAATTCCGCCGGTGTGCGGCTGTCCTGCGAGTAACCGACCTCCTGGCCGTTGACATACAGCGTGAATGCCGAATCAACGCCGTTGAAAACTATGAAGGTGTTGCGGCCATTCCACGACTCGGGAAGCGTGATGGTGCGGCGGTAGGCGGATACCGGCGAGCGTTCTTTGTACGTCGTCCAGTCGGCCGGTGGCTCATCCGTGACACTCGGCGGATTTTTCGCGAACGTGTACCCGGCATTGCGGTAGATGGGTGTGCCGTATCCCTGCAGCTCGACGTTGGACGGGACGGGGATGGTATCCCATGCGGAGTCGTCAAAACCGGTACTGAAAAACTCCTTGGCGGATGCTTCGTGCTCCTCGATGGTCGGCGACCAGTGGAACTTCCAGTCGCCGTTGAGCAACATGCACCACGGACTTTCCATCCGTTTCTTCGTCAAGGCCTCCTCGGCGGTCGGGAAGGCCATCTTCGTGGCATGCGGTTGCTCTTTGTTGATGCGGAAAACAGTCTGGTCCTCCCACCTGCGGGCATCCTGGGCCGAGGCTGAAAAAACAGTTGCGAGCATGGCCAATCCTCCCATGGTTGCCAGAACGGGTTTTTGGTTTGTCAGTTTCCGCATAATTACTCCCCTTTTAATGTTAAACTCTTTTTCCGGCCGCAAGCTCCTGCATTTTGGAAAAGTGGATTCAGAAAGCCATCTTCACGGCAGACCGAACACCTTGCTTTCCTTCATCATCATATTGCAGGCATGTTTTCGAACACTGGAATTTAACGAACTGTAGACGTTGGTAAAAGTCCATTTGAACAAATTGTACTTCACTTATTCTGTTCGATCAGGATCTTCGCTACATTTTCGGCAGCATCCTCTCCGCCAAGAAGCTCACGCACTTCGTTGTATCCCGCGAGCATCTCCCGCCGTTCCGGCGTATCCTCGATCAGCGTCGACAACGCCTCCATCATGGCCGCCGTTGTGGCCGCCTCCTGAAGCAGCTCGGGGCAAACCGCCCGGCCCGCCAGAATGTTTACCAGTCCCACATGTTGAATAGTCAACACCATCCGGGCAAACCACGCGGTGAAAGCACTGGTCTTGTAGACGATGATTTGCGGCGTTCCGATCAGCGCCGTTTCGAGCGTGGCCGTTCCCGAGGTAACAATGGCGGCATCTGCCTGACGCATCAGCTCCCGCGATTGCCCTCGAAGCACAGAAATCCTTGCGGGCTTGTCGGGGCATGATGCGATCCGCTCATTGACCATCGCTTCGATCCGCTCATTGGGTGACGCGATCATGAACGACAGTTCGGGGAATCGACCTTCCAGTTGCTTTGCCGCACTCAGGATGGTGGGCAGGATGCGCTCAATTTCCTGTTTCCGGCTCCCCGGGAGCAGGGCTATGCGCCGGTCGGAGTCCCAAGGCAACGACTTCGCCGGCGTGGCCAGAAATTCATCGATCTGCGCAACGAGCGGATTGCTCACATAATCAACCTGAAGCCCCGTATCCTTGAACACCTCCACCTCGAAAGGGAAGATGACCATCAACCGATCGATGATTTTTGCCATCTTCGGAATGCGTTTCTTGTTCCATGCCCACACCTTCGGACAGATATAGTAGTAAACTTTCACACCGCGCTTCTTGAGTTCGGCCGCCAGACGCAGGTTGAAACCGGGATAGTCGACCAATAACACGGCATCGGGCTTGCGACGTTCCGCTTCGGCCAGCACCTGATTAAAAACTCCTTTGAGAAAACGATAGTGCTTCAGGACCTCGGCCAGCCCCATTACGGACATTTGGTCGGTGTGCTGCAAAAGCTCGACACCTTGAGCCTGCATCTCATCTCCGCCGATACCCCAGAAGACGGTCTGCGGCGAACGGTCTTTCACTGCCCGCACCACCTTGGCCGCGTGCAGATCGCCAGAAACCTCCCCTGCTACCACTAGAATTGATCGTTTCATTCGAAATTAAATATCCGCTTCGCTTCAGGCACGAAGAACACCTGGCTTTGTTCCCGTTGTATCTTCGTATTTATCCATTTCCCGTTTCAATGGCCACGAACGCCATGTCAAGCTGGTCGGCCAGGGCGATGAGTTTTTCCTTTTCGAGCAGAATGGTCTTGCCGGCCTCGACGGCCAGACACGAGACCTTCGCCTTCTTCATCATCCGAAAGGTTTTGACGCCGATCACCGGAATATCGAAGCGCATGTCGTGCCCTTCCTTCGGGACCTTCACAATGACCGTGCCCGGCTTGCCAACCCGGCCGGCACGCTTGATGGTCTCGTTCGTACCCTCGAATGCTTCAACGGCGACAATGATTCCATCCTTGATAGCCACGGTCTGGCCGATCTCGAATTCGCTGGTTCCTTTCACCAGCCTCAGGCCCAACTCGATGTCGGCCTGTTCCCGGACGGTCGGCGCACGTTGGCTCAACTGCCCGGGATC
>JBNKSB010000132.1:0-3239 GCA_050297095.1 Pontiella sp.
AGCACCATCCGCGCCTTGCGGTTGACTTCCGCTACGGAATAGACTTTGCGCTTGCTGGCCATGGTCGGGCTCTAATCCTCCAGACGGATGCGCAACCGTTCGATACCCCGCGCCTTGCCGGTCTTCATGTCTATGTCTACAATAGCCCCTTCGAGCGTGGGATCGCCTTTGGCGACGTCGAATTTCTGCGGGACGCCGGTCAGGAACTTCTTAACCACAGGTTCCACTTCGCGGCCGAGCACCGAATCGCGCGGGCCCGTCATGCCGAGGTCGGTGATGTAGGCCGTCCCGTTGGGGAAGACGGTTTCATCGGAGGTCTGGCAGTGGGTGTGCGTGCCGAAGACCGCCGACACACGGCCGTCGAGAAAGCGGCCCATGGCCATGCGCTCGGATGAGGCTTCGCCGTGAAAATCAACAAAGATCACCTTGTCGCTGCTCAGTTCGCCTTTGAGCATCCGGTCGGCGAGCTGGAACGGGCAGTCGTAGGTCGGTTGCATGAACACCCGGCCAATCAGCTGGAGCACGGTAATCGGGCCTTCTGGCGTATCCACACGCACAAATCCTTTCCCGGGCGCGCTCTTCGGGAAATTGGCGGGGCGAACGATCAGGCTCTCCATATCGATGCCGGCCACCATCTCCTTGCTGTCCCAGGCATGGTCGCCCAGCGTAATCACATCGGCCCCGGCGCTCAGTATCGCATTCGCGATCTCCGGGGTAGGCCCCCTCCCCGACGCCGCGTTCTCGCCGTTCGCAATAATGAAATCCACGCGCCCTTCACGCTTCAGCTGCCCGACCACCTGGTTGAATGCATTCCGTCCCGGACGGCCGACAATATCCCCTACCAATAAAACCTTCATAATCCCTCGTTTCCAATAATTAAGGGGGAGTTTACAGAAATGGGTCAAACTGTCGAGTACACCACATCGCTTCGTTTTTGAAATGGCATCTACTCCCTAGAGGAGATTGACTCCCGCAGTGCAAAGTCGATGAAATATAAAATTTAACTTCATCTTCGCACGTCCTGCATTTTCAGACTGGCTTCTTTCTAAAGTTTTTTTATTCTACATTGTTATTTGTTTATGATAGCACATGCCCACTTTACTTTTATTTTTGCTCTAACCCGCGCATATTGAAAGAGTAATGAACAACGCCGCCAACCATCTATGTACGATGCTGGATCGCATTCAGGACGCAGTCTTCCTCGGAAAGGCCGACAAAGGCATCGTCTTCATGAACGTTGCGGCGATGGCCCTAACGGGTTATGCGAACGAGGATCTCGATCTATTGGCAACCTCTTCGCTTTTCCCTGATTTCGTGGCGGATGCAAACACGAACACGGCACCCCCAAAAAGACGGATTTGGCTTCGGTGCAAAAATGGATCCCAACTGGCCGTCAACCTCATCCAAAGCGTTTTGGATCTGGACGGCGAAGCCTACACGCTTTATCTCGCGCAGGTAGAGAGGGAAAAAACCGAAGCAGCCGATCGGGAAAAGCGGATGCAGGAATACCAGTCCGCGCATGACGGAGCGCTGCTGATGAACCTCATGGAAAATATGACGGATATGATCTATTTCAAGGATCTAGACTCCCGATTTATCCTCGTGAACAAGGCGTTTTGCAGCTGGACCGGCCTGCTCAATCCCGAGATGGCCATAGAAAAGACCGATTTCGACCTATTCGCCAAAACCCATGCCCGGAAAGCGTTCAAGGACGAACAACGCATAATCAACGACGGCATGCCGATGATTGGCATGGAAGAGAATGAAATCTGGCCGGATGGGCGCACCACATGGGTTTCCACCACCAAAATGCCGTTGAGGAATACGGATGGAGAGATCATTGGCACGTTCGGCGTCTCGCGGGATATTACGGAACGCAAGGCCATGGAACACGAACTGCGGGAGGCCCGCATCAAAGCCGAACAGGCCGCCCAGGCCAAGAGTGCTTTTCTCGCCAACATGAGCCATGAAATCCGGACACCGCTCAACGCCATGGTCGGCATGGGCGACCTTTTGGCCGACACGCCCCTGAATCCATTGCAAAAGGAATTCTTGAAGACCATCGAGCTAAGCTCGGACACGTTGTTGAATATCGTGAACGACATTCTGGACCTATCGAAAATCGAAGCCGGAAAGCTCCATATGGAATACGCGCCCTTCAACGTGGTAGACCTGATTGAGGATACCGTTGAGGTCATGGGACCGGCGGCTGCGGCAAAGCATTTGGAATTGATGCACGACCTCCACGGGACGATGCCCGAAATCATCTGCGGCGATCCGGTCCGGATCCGGCAAGTCCTGCTCAACCTTCTGAGCAATGCAATTAAGTTCACGGACAAAGGTCATGTCCTGCTCAGGATTACCAGCGTGCCGCTTGAGCAAGGAAACGAGCAATACGAAATTTGCTTCGAGGTTGTCGACACGGGGATCGGCATGGCGGAAGAGGAAATGGAAAAGGTGTTCCACCCTTTCGAGCAAGCCGAGGAAACCACTGCGCGCAGATATGGCGGAACGGGACTCGGACTGGCCATCAGCCGAAAGCTGGTGGAGATGATGGGAGGGGAACTGACCGTCCATAGTACGAAGCACGAGGGCTCGGTGTTCGCGTTCTCGATCCAAGCCCAGAGAACGCAGGATGCCTCCGTAGAACGGCTTCCCGTCGACATCTCCTCCCTGGAAGGCCGGCGAGCACTCGTCGTTGACGACAATGAGATCAATTTGCAGATTCTCAAGCATGAGCTGGAGAAGGCCAATATGGAACTATTGCTCTTCTCGTCCGGCTCGCAGGCGCTCGATCATCTGAACGCAAACACAACGTCCATTGATCTCGCCCTGCTTGACTACAACATGCCGGACATGAATGGCCACGCCCTGGCCGAGCAGCTGAGAGCGCATACGGAGTTTGGCGAACGGCCCATCCTTATACTGACCTCAAGCGGATCCCTGCGGGACGATCCCGAGCGCATCATCGATTGCTGGGAGAACAAACCCGTGCGAGGACACCGCTTACGGGGAATCATGGCTGAAATGCTGAAGGAACCCGCCGACCGGGATACGGCCACGGCTTCGCGCACCGGCGGCATAGAAACCATAGAACCGGAACTGCAAACCCATCACACGGTTCTTCTGGTGGAAGACAACAAGGTCAACCAAGCTGTCACCTTGAAGATGCTGGCCAAGCTAGGCTTTGCGGCGGATTTGGCCGAAAACGGACAAGAAGCCGTCGATGCCGTCCAGAA
>JBNKSB010000133.1:0-4698 GCA_050297095.1 Pontiella sp.
CGGCCACGACCTGCCGTTGCTGATAGACGTCGAGTGCGCTGGAGAGCGATTTCCGGAAGCGCAACTCGATAAGTTCCTGCGAGGTTTTGTTGGCATCGAGCTGTTCCTGAAGCAGTTCAAGCCGCCGCCGCTGCGAGAGGATGGCTCCCCAGCGCAAAGCCACTTGCGAGGAGAGGGTAATCATGGCGCTGTTGAGCTGCTCGCGCGAGGCTTCGCGGTCGAGGGCCGCCGCCTCGGCCTGGGATTTTACGCGGCCCCATAGATCCAGCTCATACGAAGCGTTCAGCCCGAGGAAGTAGCTCTCGGTCGTGATATCGGGGGTACTGGTTTTGGTGCTGGAGGCCGTTCCCTCATATCCCAATGCAGGCAGGCGGGAGGCGCCGGCCTGTTTTGCCAGGGCCTCGGCCTGCGCCAGACGCGCCCAGGCCTGCCGAATGGTCGGACTGTTGGTTCGGGCTTCATTCATCAAGCAGTTCAGCTCGTCCGAATTAAAGCTTTCCCACCAGCGATTGGCGGGATCGGCCGGATCATCCGAGTAGAGCGAGAAGCGGTCAGGTACGCTCTGGTCGAGCCCGCTCCGGTCGTCTGGCGCAAAGATGGCGCAGGAAGAAAGGAATGCGGTGGAAAAAAGGATCAGACTGATCTGGCCAATTGGACGGATCGTTCTCATATGGATTGTTCTTTCATGATTTCCTTCAATCCGCCGAGCGAAAAGGCGGCAATATGTCGGGCTGTTGCTACGATTTGCTCCTCGTTCAACGTCTTGCAGCCCAGCACCCGTTCGCGTAGCGGTCGGCTGAAGTTGTAGAAGGCGCACATGCCGATGATGCTATGCATGCACCGTTGACGCTGGGCTTCGCTCATGGCCGCGCCGAATTCATTCCGCAGGGCTGTTGAGAGGAACTCGCTCTGGGGCTGGAGCACTTCCTGGGCAATACGGTCGAGCGCCAGCGTGGGCGAGGCCATTTCGCGGTAGAGCAGCTTGGCAAACAACCCGGTGTCGGATTCGCTGAAAACCCGATGCAGGAAGGCATTGGCATGACTGTACAGGAAGTCGAAGAGCGTTGGGTTGTCCGGGAGATTGCCATTGACCGGAAATGCGGAGTTGGTCAAATCGAAGGCGTGGTGCCAAACGGCATCGTAGAGCGACTCCTTGTCGCCGAAATGGTAGTTCACAGCGGCAATATTTGCGTCGGCGGCCTCGCAGATTTCCGCGACAGTTGCATCGCGGAATCCCTTTTCCGCAAAGATATTGCAAGCGGCGTTAAGTAGACGGTTTTTGGTGCTTCCTAGCGTGTTCATGGATTCAAATAATCGTTTGAAATATTTATTTGTAAAGTGGTATTTGCGGGCAAAATTGTCAACTACTTCCTTTTGACCAGAAAAGGCTTTGTTTTCAGGGCTTTAACGAGGTTTTTAAATGGCAATTAACAAGTTATCAACAGCCTGATGTTTAGTGCAAAAAGGATCTTAGAAGGCTGATGGGCCGGCCTTTGAGGCATCTTCTTTCGGCAGAGCGGGCAATCCCATAATATCCGCTATCCGCTTGGCAATATCGGTATTATCGAAGAATCCTGAGAAGGATCCGGCTCCGTTTCCACCAGCAAAAACAGGCACCGGTATGGCCGTGTGACTGGAGGTCGACCACTGTAGACCGGCCTCATTGGCCAGGATGTGCGTAAGGGTGACGGTCAGCGGATCGGTTCCGCCATACAATAGGTCGTCGACTTGCCGGTACCCGAGCGATGCATCGTATGCTTTTTCCAGCATTTCCCGCTGATTTCCGGTCAGCTTTGACCAATCGACGCCGAAGCAGGATTGGAAGAGAATTTTCATGTCTTTATCGATGTTGCTCTTCGCCTCGTTTTTCCATGGATGGGTCTGTTTGTAGGCCTTTAGATCCTCGGCAATGAAGCGCACGCCCGATTTGGTTTGGTCTCGCAGTCTGGCTAGGTCGGTCTCGTAATGAGTACCGCGAAAGCCGAGGGACAAACCGCCCGTTTCGTGGTCGCCGGTGACGACGATGAGGGTTTCTTCCGGATGCGCTTCAAGGAAGCGCTGAGCGACACCAATGGCGTCGTCGAAGGCCATCACTTCGTGTAGGGCCGCAGCAATATCGTTGGCGTGGCAGGCCCAGTCAATCTTCCCGCCTTCCACGAGAATGAAAAAGCCTTCGGGATCGTTTCCCAGATAGTTGATCGCCACCTGCGTGATTTCTGCGAGCGTGAAATCCTCGTCAGGATGGTCGATGGCAAAGGGCATGGCATCGCCGTCGTACGATGTGGCGACGGAACAGATCACTTTTCCGGCTTGCTTGTCCTTGAGTGGCAGGATTTCGGCCTTGTCCGTGAGGATCGCGTATCCGGCGTCGTCAAAGGCTTGTTTCAACGCAACCTTTCCGCTGTTTTTATCGCTGTCCATTTGGGGGAAAAGACCACCTCCGAAAAAGTCGAAGCCGCTTTGGGCGGCCTGATAGCCGATTTCGCAATAATTGTTGCGGGAATTCACGTTGGCATAGTAGCCCGCCGGCGTGGCGTGGGAGAGCGAGACGCTGGAGACGATCCCTATGGCCCGGCCCTGTGCCTGCGCCAGCTCGGCGATGCTTTTGTAGGAGGTTTCGAGTTGCGTGTTGCGACCAATTACTCCCGGTTTGGTTTTGGCTCCGCACGCAAAGGCGGTAACGGCGGCGGCGGAATCGGTGATGAAGCGCGTGTCGCAGAAGGTGGTCGCCAGTCCAGCGACCGGCATTTGGGTCATGTTGAGCCGGTTGTCCTCCGCCAGCAGGCATTTCGCGCTATCCTCGTTGCCCGCCTTGAAGGCCGCAGCCGCTTGGATCTGGGCGGTCGACATTCCGTCGCCGAGGAAGAAGAAAACATATTTGGGGGCTTTGGATTGCTGGCGGCCTGGCATGCTGGTGCAGGAAGTTCCGCCGAAAAGCAGGAGTGCTAGAGCAAGCGTTGCGGGAACCGGTTTCATCGAAGATCCTTCTGTTACGTTCTATTGAGCGGAATTCCAATGTCGAGTCCGCTGTTGCTATACAACAATCTTCTTCGATGGTTAGCGAGGAATCTTTTTTGTGTTGGATTCCGGTTTTATCCACTCGGCATTCGGCGTAGATTGCGCGGCCTATGCATGGAAGCGAAACAGAACGAAAAACCTTTGGCGGGTACCGCGAGTTGATGCGGATTGCCTGGCCGCTGATCATCAGCACCGGTTCGTTTTCGCTGTTGAACTTTTGCGATCGCATGTTCCTGGGCTGGTACAGCCCGGAGGCGTTCCGTGCCGCCGTGCCGGCTGGCATCCTGTGCTTTACGATGCTGTGCGGGTTCCTGGCGCTGGCCGCCTATTCCAATACCTTTGTGGCCCAGTATTTCGGGGCGCGCGAATATGAAAAGTGTTCGGTGGCGACGATGCAGGGAATCTGGCTGGCCCTGCTGTCGTGGCCGGTCATGCTGCTGCTCCTTCCGTTGGGCATTTATTTCCTGAAGATCAGCGGCCACGGCGCGGCGGTGTTCAAGGAGGAACGGATCTATTTCACCATCCTGATGCTCGGCTCCGTTTCCCAGTCGGTTGGGGCCGCCATCAGCGGTTTCTTTTCCGGACGCGGCGACACGAAGACGGTGATGATGGCCAACGTGACCGGCAATGCCGTCAACGTGGTGCTGGACTATATCCTCGTCTTCGGGAAGCTGGGCTTCCCGGAAATGGGGATTGCCGGTGCGGCCGTTGCATCGGTTATTGCGGGGTGGGTAAGTCCCGGGATCATGCTGGCGCTCTTCTTTTCAAAACGCATTGATCAGCGGTTTGCCACTCGCAAGGCATTGCTATGGGATATCGGCCAAATGAAGCGGATGATCCGCTACGGCGGACCTTCGGGTATTCATCTCTTTCTCGATCTGGCGTCGTTTTCCCTCTTTGTCCTGTTGCTGGGCCGGCAGGGCGAGGCGGCGGCGATTGCCAGCAACATGGCCCTGAGCATCAACCTCTTCGCGCTCATGCCGATGATCGGGCTCGGCATCGCCGCCTCGATCATGGTCGGACAATACATGGGGGCCGAACAACCCGAACTGGCTCAGAAAGCTGGATGGATCGCCTTGAAGGCGGGTATGGTCTACACGGTGCCGCTGGTCGTCACCTTCGTCCTGTTCCCCCATTTCTACGTCAACTTGTTCGGACAAAACGACGGCATTGCCGCATCGCAGGAAGTATTCGATATCTGCCGCCGCCTGTTGATCGTACTGGTGGCATGGGGTGTCATGGATGCCACCAACTTTATCATCAGCGGCGCATTGAAAGGGGCGGGGGATACGCATTTCGTGATGTATTTCCATACCAGTCTGGCGTGGAGTCTCTTTGCGGTCGGCGAACTGGTACTGGTGCTCCTCTTCCATGCCGGGCCGGTTGCGGCGTGGCTGTGGTGCCTGTTCTACATCATCATACTTTCGGTTGGCTTCTGTTGGCGCTTCAAGTCGGGGCGCTGGAAAAACATCGATATCCTCGAACGGCATATTCCCCTCGAGGACGAACGCATCCCGGTGGAGCACTGAAAAAGGGTGGCCGAAGCCGCCTTCCTTCCATGGCTAGGCTTTGCCTATCAATGGTGGTTCTTATGTTCTTTCCCATCCTTGTGCTTGCATAAATGCGGGTGCACGGAAGTCACGGCCAGTCGCCTGGTGAGGATGGACGCCTCCAGAGTCT
>JBNKSB010000134.1:0-6675 GCA_050297095.1 Pontiella sp.
TCAGGAATTCAACTTTTCCCGCATGGAATAACTTTGCGGCGGCTTCGATGCGGGAAAAGAAGTACAGGTTGCGGGCACATCCCAGCACGAGACCTGCCCGGCGTTTGGCGATATGGGACTCACTATGGTGAACGCGGTCGTTTGTATCCACTGCGATCCATTCCTGTGCCACCCAGATGGACATCAGGCTGATCAGCAAAGCCAATAGAAAGGCGATGCGTAGATATCTTGGATTCCAACCGTTCATTCTGGAAAGATACGGCATCAGACCGGATAAATGAAGTTGTTTTGCCGGCATACAACCGATCAATATGGTTCTACCTTATGGATTTTTCGAAAGCCATCAAAGAAAAGTTGAAAAACCTTCCTGACAAGCCAGGTTGCTACCTGATGCGTGACCAGGACGGAAAGATCATTTACGTGGGGAAGGCGGCCTCGTTGCGCAAGCGCGTGAAGAGCTACTTCCGGGCCCACACGCGGCGAACGGCCCAACCTAAAATTCGCAGCCTGATCAACTCCATTGACGACTTCGATATCGTGGTGCTCAACAGCGAGGCCGAAGCCATCCTGACTGAAGGACAGTTGATCAAGGAATACCGCCCGCACTACAACACGCTATGGAAGGATGACAAGCGCTTCACCATGATCCGCGTGGATGTGCAGCACCCATTCCCGAAGATTGAAAAATGCCGGATCAAGAAGAAGGACGGGGCGCTCTATTTCGGGCCCTACACCTCCGGCTTGGCGGTCAAGGTAACGATCGAATTTTTGGAGCGCCATTTTGGGATTCGGCGCTGCCGACCACGTATTCCAGACGATGATACGTACAAGCATTGCAGCAACGACATCATCGCCAACTGTTCGGCTCCGTGCATTGGGAACGTGACCCCGGAAGAATATCGCCAGCGCGTGGAGGCGGCATGCGCGTTTCTGCGGGGGGAGCGCATGGAGCTGCTAAAAAATCTTCGCACTGAGATGGAGCAGGCCGCCCAGGAGCATCGGTTCGAGGATGCCGCCGCTTTGCGCGACATGCTCTTGCAACTGCATACGGCCGTCAAGGAACGCGCCAAGGTTCGCAAAACGCCTAAAATGAAGCAGGACGAAGCGCGGCAGGGATTGATGGAACTCCAGCAACAGTTAAAGCTGCCTGCGGAGCCCCGCGTGATTGAATGCTTCGATATCTCCAACATTTCCGGCACGAATTCCGTGGCGAGCATGGTCTGTTCGGTGGATGGGGTTCCATATCCCAGC
Organism: Pontiella sp.; assembly: GCA_050297095.1. GTDB lineage: Bacteria > Verrucomicrobiota > Kiritimatiellia > Kiritimatiellales > Pontiellaceae > Pontiella. The sequence goes on from JBNKSB010000134.1 coordinate 1,252, forward strand.
CGTTACCGGCGTTTTCGCATCAAGACGGTCGAGGGCGCGGACGATCCGCGTTCCATGGCGGAAGTGGTGCGCCGGCGCTATTCGCGCCTGCAACGGGAGGGGAAGCCGTTACCCGGTTTGGTCATGGTGGACGGCGGCATTACCCAGTTGCGGGCGGCGAAAGTGGAGCTGGTCGGGTTGGGCCTGGATAATCTGCCGATTGTCGGCCTGGCCAAGCGTTACGAAGAGATCGTCTGGGACTATAAAGAGAATTCAGCAAACCTCGTGCTGCCGCGATATTCGGCGGGATTGACCGTCGTAACGCGCCTGCGCGACGAAGCACATCGCTTTGCGATTTCATACCACCGAGAACTGCGCCGCCGCCGAATCATGGAGTCGCGCCTTGACGAAATACCGGGCATTGGTGCATCGAAAAAAGAGGCGCTTTTAAAATATTTTGGATCGATTGCGCGACTCGACCGCGCGTCCATGGAGGAGATTGCCCAAGCGCCGGGTATCGGGAAGAAGACGGCGGTGTTGATCCGCAGCGAACTGGATAAAAAGGGATGAGCAAGATGCAGGTACCGACTAAACGATTTGGACGAACGGAAATACAGATGCCGGTGCTGACCTGCGGCGGCATGCGCTACCAGCAGGGATGGAATGACCTCAAGCCAGAGGAGATTGATCCCAAGGGGCAGGCCAATCTGGAGGATTGCATTCATCATGCGCTGGAACTGGGAATCAACCACATAGAAACGGCACGTGGCTATGGGCCATCGGAAATGCAGTTGGGGTGGGTGCTGCCGAAAATCGATCGGGACAAGTTGCTCGTGCAGACCAAGATTGGTGTCAAGGAGTCGGCCAAGGAGCTTATGGAAACCTTCGAAACCTCCATGAACTACCTTAAGCTGGAGTATGTCGATTTCCTATCCATCCATGGCATCAACCTTCCGGAACATATCGACACCTGTTTGCGAAAAGGCGGATGCCTTGAAGCCATTCGCCAGCTCCAGAAAGAAGGCCGAGTTCGCCACGTTGGGTTTTCGACCCATGCCGGACCTGAAACCGTGGTGCCGGCTTGCGAAACGGGCGAGTTCGATTACGTGAATCTGCATTGGTACTACATTTACAACCAGCTGCATGAGTCAATGGTGAAATCGGCCGCGAAGGCCGATATGGGCGTATTCATCATTAGTCCAAACGACAAGGGGGGGAAGTTGTACCAACCGCCGGAAAAGCTCTCAAGGCTGTGCGAACCACTCACACCCATGCAGTGGAACGATCTATACTGCCTGGCTCGCCCGGAGGTTCATACCCTGAGTATCGGAGTGGATAAACCATCTGATTTCGATGAGCACGTTGTGGCCGTCACAAAACACTGGGATGATTGCACCGAACTGGCCGGGAAAATCGAACGGCGAATCAACCGATCGATTGAAAACGATTTGGGTGAGGATTGGAGCAACCGTTGGTTCGAGGGACTGCCGCACTACACCGAAACTCCAGGCAATGTAAATGTGCGTGAAATACTGCGGCTATGGACGTTTTACAAGGGGCTCGACCTGCTTGAATTTGCCAAAATGCGCTACAACCTGCTGGGTAACGCCGATCACTGGTTCCCGGGGCAGCAGGCGACCGGAATCGACAAGCACGACTGGTCCTGTCTTTCAGCGAGCCCCTTTGCCGACCGGATCCCGGAGATCCTCAAGGAGGCTCACGACCTCTTCCATGTCGATAACGAGGCCAAGCGCCTCAGCGAATCATAGCAGCGTTCACTGGCGGGGTGTTGTTCTAGGCCAGCGGAATGTTGCTAATGATTTCCTCGGGGTTCATCAGCAACCGGATATATTGTGCCCGGGTGTAGGCCCAGTGATCGTAGCTATGCCGCCGGCTTAGCGCGCCGCGGATATCTGCAAGGGTCGCCTTTTCGTTGGCCTCCATCCATTCTGCGACTTGGTCGAGCATGGACTGAAGCTGTAGAAGACCTTTTGTGTACAGCGCGCTTACGATCTGAACGGCAGTGGCTCCCGCCAGAATCATCTTGATGATGGTTTCGCCGGAAAAAATGCCGGTGGTCGAGCATATGTCCGCATCAATCTTTCCTTCGAGCAAGCCGGCATAGCGCAACGGCAGGCGATAGTCGTCCGAATGGCTGAAGTTGAATGGGTAGCTCTGCTTCTGGTTGGCCAGGTCCAGATCCGGTTCAAACAAGCGGTTGAAAAGTACGACCGCATCGGCGCCGGCCTTCGACATGTTTTTGATCACATTGAGTGGGTTGGTATAGAGATAGCTCAGCTTGACGCTGACGGGGATTGCCACAGTCTGCTTAATCTCCTTGATAATGGCAGCCTGTTCCTGTTCCACGGTGGCTCCATCGAGGTCGGTATTTTTCGGCACGGCGAAAAGATTGCATTCCAAGGCATCCGCCCCGGTCTGTTCGAGCTGCTTGGCATAATCGATCCAGGTGTCGTGGTTGACAGCGTTGAGGCTGGCGATCAAGGGGATATCAACGGCTTCCTTGGCCCTCCGCACCCATTCGAGATGTTCGGCGGGGCCGGCAAACTCCATGTGGGGGAAGACCGTAATCATTTCTGCGTGGCGGTAGTTGAACATTTCCTGATCCTCGTCGAACTTGTAGTGTTCGAGTTGGATCTGTTCCTCAAAAAGCGACTTGGTGACCACGGCTGCCGCCCCAGCATCTTCCATGCGTTTGATTGAATCCACGTCGCCCGTGAGTTCCGACGCGCCCGCAAGGATGGGATGCTTCAGCTTCAGTCCCATGTAGGTTGTGCTTAGATCTGCCATTTTGACCTCCTTGATAAGGATTAGGTGCCGCATTTCGCTTTCACTTAATCACATCCATTGAAAGTGTCAACGTTTCGCAGGGGAATATTGGCTGGATCGGTATTGTTTATAAGGTCTAGGCATAAAATTAATGGGTTGGGTTGAGCGCTGTATCCTACTTCTCAATTTAAACATTTTAATCGAGCCCCTAAGTAAGGACAGTTGTGGATAGGCTATTTGAAATAGCGGAATGCGGTTCCGTAGTTTGGTCGGGGCGCTACGCTGCAGCTCAAGGAGAGAATCTAATGGTCGATCGTTTTTTACATATTGGGCGATGCATCGTCACAAAGATGCTCATGGGCGGGTTTGCGATGTTTTCAATCCGGTTGTAACGGGGCCTCATCCGTTCTTTGGCTGGTATGTGAACAATCCGGACGCGAAAGAAATTCAGACCGCCTATCGAATTCCCATGGCTTCTTTTCCGGAGTTGCTGCCAAGACAGCCGCCGGCGGCAACAATCTCGTCGTGGATGGAATCGGTTCAGGGAAGCACTCCCTTGTTATAAAGTAGTGTAGTCCTTGAATCAGCTCCGGATTTACAATGTTAACCAAATATCGGAATGCATCGACCGGAGGAGTCTTGTAGCGAATACGACCCATGGCGTATAAGTACATGTTCAGATGGCGCGTGTCGTTCCGAAAACGGATGTAGGACACTCGCAGGGGTATTGACCTACAGAGGATTGAAATGACTATTTATGACTACATTGTAATCGGTTTTTATCTGGTGTTCATGCTGGCTCTGGGGCCGGTATACAAGAGCTTCAGCAAGACCGCCTCGGATTATTTCCGCGGCGGCGGCGGCATGCTCTGGTGGGTGGTCGGTGCTTCGGCCTTCATGACGACCTTTTCGGCATGGTCCTTCACCGGCGGGGCGGCCAAGGCCTACGAAACCGGCACCTTTTTCCTGTTGCTGTTCCTATCCAACTTTATCGGGCTGTTTGTGACCTATTTTCTAACGGCGGAACGCTACCGGCAAATGCGCGTCATTACGGCTATCGAGGCGGTCCGAAAGCGTTACTGCAACACCAACGAGCAGTTCTTTACCTGGGCGCCGCTGATCACAAAGATCCTGTTCGGCGGGGTCAGCCTGTACGCGATCGGTGTATTCATGTTCGGCGTGTTTGGTCGAGACCTGCAGGAAAGTTTTGCCAAAAGCGAGACGAACGATGCTTCGACCTATGTTGCGGTCGATCGTTCGGGCAAGGGGCAGACCTTCAAAACCGGGGATTTCAAGGATGGGTACAGGATCAACTCCTTCACCTTTCAGCATATCAACTGGCCGGAAAAAATCGATCCGGGTACCCGCTACGATATCGAACCGGGCGATACGTTCGCGTTTAAACTCGGCAAGGTTGACGATGACAAAATGGTGCCGATCCTGACCGGAGATGCAAAGTATGCCGGTGCCGCCATAATGGGCGAGAACGACAAGGGAACGGGGACTTATTTTACCTTCGACCTCGCTGACGCCGGTGCGCCAAAACTCGATCCGGACAGCACGTATTATTTTGAGATAGCCTCGGGGACTGGGGACCCCTACCTCGAGCTGAACAGTCGCGGCGGCGGTTCTGCCTACAAGAACGGGACGGCTTATTTCGACGATGGCTCCCAATTCCTCAGCAAGACGAACAAGCTTTCGGGAGATTATATTTTCCATGCCGATCTGGTGACCAATAATCCTTCTGCTCTTGCAACTGCTTCCGATACGGGCATGGCCACTGAATCCCCGAAGGTTGTTCCCGTGACCGCAAGCCTTGCTGCTCCGGTCACGGACAATGCCGATTGCAGTCACATGTATCCTTCGCAAAAGATTAAGGAAGTGGCTACGATTGATGCCAGCAATGGTCTTCTGGTGATGTGCCTGATTATTATTGCGTTGGGGATAACAGCCATTGTGATGACATTGATCGGCGGCTCGTGGGCGGCTACGGCCGGCGACTTTGTGCAGATGGTGATGTTGCTGGCCATCACGATATTGATGGCGGTTCTCTGTCTGTGGCATCCGAAGATCGGAGGGCCGGCAGAACTGATCCACCAACTTCCGGAGAAGCATTTCGACTGGACGTTGTTCGACCGACCGTGGGTGATTGTCTTCTTCTTTGTCTTTCTCCTCATCAACCAGACCATGCAGAACAACAGCATGCTGGAAGGTGCGGCCAAATATGTCTTCGTCAAAGACGGCCGGGATGCAAAAAAATCCGTAATGATCTCCATCATTGGGTTTCTTTTCCTGTCGCCCATCTGGCTGATTCCCGCGATCACCGCAACCATTATCTATCCGGATCTTGGACTGGTTTATCCGGACTTGAACAATCCGAACGAAGGGGCCTATGTGGCCATGGCCATCAATCTTTTGCCAAAGGGCCTGCTGGGCCTGATGGTTTGTGCGATTTTTGCGGCCAGCATGACCTCGCTTAACAGCGGACTGAACGTGGTCTCCGGTACGTTTGTGCGCAACTTCTATATCCGGCACGTTGACAAGCATGCATCGGAATCACGGCAGATTCTGGTAGGTCGGTTGTTCACGCTGTGCTACGGCATTCTGTGGATTGTGGTTGGCCTCCTCTTTGCACCGTTGAAGGGGCTGAAGCTGTTC
>JBNKSB010000135.1:0-2905 GCA_050297095.1 Pontiella sp.
GGTGGAATAAACGAAGGCTGCCTTCGGGCCATATTCGTCGATCAGTTCGATCAGTGCCTTGTAAAGTTTGGTTTCGCCGCCGTAGATCACATCCTTCTCGATCATGTCCGTCGAGAAGCTGAGCCGGTGCAGCTCGGGGCCGGACGAGAGCGCGCCACGGATATCCCAGGTGTAGGACGCGCAGCCGATCGGGCCGTGCACGACATGGATCGCATCGGCGATCGGGTAGAGCACGACGCGCGAACCGCAGAAGCTGCAGGAACGCTGGCTGACGGCGCCGGCAAGACTCTGCTTCTCGGCCTCCATCGCAAACTCGCCGCCCTCATGCACCTGGCGCTTGCGCTTCTCCAACAGATTGATCGTTTCGTTTGCCATTTTTGTACATCCAATTAATTGAGACTCCCTATTGCAACAGGTGTGCCATCGGCTCGATGTGCAGGCGCGACATAGGGGTAAGTTGTTAGCTATAAGTTGTTAGCTAAATATCAAGGGCTGGATGCTAAAGCCTTCGGCAGTTGGAGAACTACGGAAATATTTGTCAGCAGGTGCAGGTGCGCGAATAGAGCATTCCCGCAACCTATCTAAAAACAACGGGTTGCGGGAAAGTGCGACATATATTTCCATCGACAATACTCTGCCACACAATTTGTCGGGGAATGCGCTGGTTGGTTCAGACAGAATCACCATTCTTCGCAAATGCTACGGCTTGGCACACAGGCTCGATAGGGTTTGTTTCCCTGCAGAGGTCTCGAATGCGCAGATAGAGAAGGCAGATGAACGCATATGATTGTTGAAGCGTTGTGATCTTTCACCGCGTGTTGGCGTTGCAGTTGATGGCTGATTTCTTCCACAGAAGGCTTCCGCCGTCTCTAGAGCTATGGCGGGCAGAACGGCAGACAAGGAGTGCAGCGACAGGAAGTCGCTGCACTCCAGAACGACGCTGCCCATCCTATTTTTTCATGGTACAGGCTTCGCAGGTGCATCCGGCGGGATGCTGCCCGACCGGCATTTCGCTTTTCATGCCGGATGAGGCTTCGCATGTCTTTGACCCGCACATGCCTTTACAGCCGGTCATGGCCAGTACGGCCCCCGTCAATACAACGAGTCTAAGCATCACTGATTTCTTCGTCATCATCTGAGTACTCCTTTCGGTTTTGTCTCTACAAACATATTCGGACGTACTGCAGAATTGTGACCTGTTTTTTATGCGGCGAGACTGGATTTCTTGGCGCATCGTGCCTTGGAGCGCGCTGATATTAAGTCAGCGCTTTGGAAAGCGGCGACAGAAGGATTCATTACAGCGGTAGGGTGATGGTGAAGGTAGTACCGGTACCGGGCTGGGATTGGACGCTGATTTTTCCGCCGTGGGCTTCGACGAGGCTTTGGACGATGGCGAGTCCGAGCCCGGCGCCGCCCTGTTGCCGGGAGCGGGATTTGTCGACGCGGTAGAAGCGTTCAAAAATATGCGGCAGGTGCTCTGCGTCAATCCCCGCTCCTTGATCGGCGATGTCGATCACGGCGGTGTCGCCATCTTGTCTCAATGCAACGTGCAGCGGACAACCCTCTGGATTGTGTTGGACGGCGTTGGCCAGCAGGTTGGTCACCACTTGGTGGATGCGCTCCGGATCGACCTCTAGCATCAGGGGATCCTCCACACCCTGAAAATCGATGGGATGGTTGCTGGACAGCAGCGAGGCGGAATCGACGGCATCGGAAAGAACGGTGTTAAGGTCGCACTGGATTCTGGACAGGGCATTTTCCCGGCTGTCGATGCGGGTAAGCGTGAGCAGGCTGTTGGCCATGGTTTTCATGCGTTGGCCGGCGCGTAGGCAGGCCTCCAAAACGGTTTTGTATTCCTCCGGGGTGCGGTCGCGCTTCAGGGCCGCTTGCGTCTGGGCAATGACCACGGCGATGGGCGTGCGTAGTTCGTGGGAGGCGTCGGCGGAAAAACGCTTCTGGGTTTCGATGGCTTCGTCGAGATGGTCGAAGGTTTCGTTGAGCGTATGGGCCATGCCCGCCAGTTCGTCGGGAGCATCGGATAGCTGGATGCGGCTGCTGCGCTCGCCGGAGGCAATCTGTTCGGCGGTCCGGCTGATTTCGCGGATGGGTTGCATGGCCTTGCCGATAATCAGCAGACCGCCGAAAACCCCCAGCAACCATATCGCTGTTCCCACCAGCAACAGCTGGCTACGGGTGTTGGCCATGGTTTCATTCAATTGGGCGAGGGGATAGCCAATGACGATCACAAGCCCGCCCGGCTGTTGCTTGACCAGTTCACGGAAACCATCCCGCGAGATAAGATCCTGCTCTTCAGGATGCCGGACATAATCGCTGAAGGAGCGACCAGAGGGAACGGCACCGTAGCGATTCCGCTCGGCTCCCCGCGGGTCGATGATCACCACGTACCGGCCTTGCGTTGCGAGTTCATCCAGATACGTTTTCCCGTCCTTGATGATAGGGGAGCGTCCAGCAGTCTGGCGCATATCGTCTCTGGCAGCTAAGGGGGCGTCCATCGGCATCCGGTCACCGGCCACCATTCGTATCGGTTCATTTCTAGGCGGTGCGACGGTCGGCAAGACCAGCACCAGTTCCTGTTGCAGCTGTTTGTCGATGCCAGCGATCAGCTCCTGTTTCTTCAGGTGGTAGTGGAGCGGGAGCAGTGTGCCCAATACACCGGCGAGCAGCAGCATCTGCCATATTTGCAAGCGCCATTTGATGGATCGGAATACCTTCAAGTCATCGCTCCATGATATAGCCCTGACCCCGGCGGGTCTTGATGCTTCCGGCGCCCAGCTTGTGCCGTAGGTTGCAGATATGGACATCGAGCACGTTGGAGAGCGAATCGTCGTTTTCGTCGAACAGGTGCTCGTACAACTCCGTGCGCGACACCACCCGGTCGGAATGG
>JBNKSB010000136.1:0-7023 GCA_050297095.1 Pontiella sp.
CGATGGATGACGGGGCGGTTCTGGAACATTCGGGAGGGAATCTTGTTTTCACGACGTACTCCTACGTGGTCCGTCCGGTGGAATTTCCGGGGGGTGACATTGGGACGTTGGCGGTCTGCGGGACGGTAAATGATCTGGCGGTGATGGGCGCCAAGCCGCTTTGGCTGTCTCTGGGTGTAATTCTTGAAGCCGGGCTGGAGATGGAGGTGCTGGAACGCATCGTAAAATCCATCGCTGCCAAGGCGCGTGAAGCCGGGGTGAGGATAGTCTGCGGAGATACCAAGGTGGTGGAGAAGGGGAAGGGCGACGGCATCTTCATCAATACGGCGGGCATCGGTTTGCTGGAAAAGCCCATGCGACCGGACACCATCGAGCCGGGCGATCAGATTATCGTCAGCGGAACGGTGGGCGATCATGGCCTGTCTCTGTTGACGCTAAGGAAAGGCTTTCCGCTAAAGTCGAACCTGAAAAGCGACTGCGCCCCGTTGAACCACATGATTTCCGACCTGCTTACGAAGGTGGACGTCAAATGGATGCGCGATCCAACGCGCGGCGGCGTGGCCACCATTCTCAACGAGTTGAGCGAGGGCCGGAGTTGGGGTATTTTGCTGGAAGAAGAAAAAATACCGCTTTCCGGTGCGGTTTTGGGCGTTTCCGAGCTGTTGGGACTTGATCCTCTATATAGTGCCAACGAGGGGAAGGCGGTCTTCGTGGTTCCGGCGGAGCAGGCTGGTTCAGCAATAAGCTTTTTGAGACAATCATCTTTTGGCCACGAGGCCGCCATCATTGGATCGATTGCGGCCGAGTATCCCGGAAAAACCGTGTTCCAAAATAAGCTCGGAACGTTGCGAACATTGGGAATTCTGGCCTCGGATCCCCTCCCTCGCATCTGTTGAGTAATAATCTGTATTAAATAAAAAAGCTCTCACAGGACCGATCCTAGTGCAGGCTTTGTAGTTTCGGGGTTTGGGAATGAACTTTGGTGGGACTCGGTCGCCGGCCGCATTCAAGGGCAGTTTTCTTCTTTAGGCTCGTTGTTGGGGCTCGTGCCACTTCCTCATCGGGCGAGATTGCGCAGGTACGAAGTGCGGTTCTTATCCAAGTTAAATAAATGCTTAAAAAAATAATGTGTTTATGGTTATTGAATGGTAAAATTTCTTGATATCGACTTTTAAAATCAAAATCATGAACGAATAAATGCCAGTCTTGTAGGTATTCACATAAGGAGTGCTACGAATGAGTATGTTCGGTAATAGATTGATGAGCGGGGTTGTTGTTTTCTGCTGTTTGCTTGCCCGCATCGGCTTTTCAGAAGACGCCGTACAGGAGTCGTCTCCTCCAGCCAAGGCCGTCGCTGTCTTTACGGCAAACAGAGGCGATAAGGAGATGAATGACCAAATGCCTGTTTTTGAGGACATGCTGACGGCGCAGGTTACGGATCTGGGGTTGGGAATCATAAGTCGGGAGGTTGTCGTTGGTGCCGTTGGGGATCTGCTTAAGCAGGACGAGGATAATAAGTTTGTCAGTGCGGTGGAAAAACTGCTCAAGGGGGATGGGAAAACCGATCTTGATTCAATGCTGGACGACCAGACTTCTGCCTTGCGCCTTGCGCAAAACCTTGGGGCGGATTACCTGCTGTTCGCGTCCTTCATGGGCATGGATGAAGAAATACGCCATGTGAATGCCTATGATGTGGAATACGATAATTATATCTACACATTGAGGGCATCGTATAGAGTTTTAGACGGAAACACCGGGGCTTCGCTTACTGCGGGAATGGTGGAGCCGAGCCGAACGATTCAGCAGACGAAGCATTCACAAACTATCACAACGGGTCTTGTGAGGGAGCTTCTTTCCAAGGCCTGCAGCGAGATTGGAAACGGCCTGCAGCAGAAGCTTGCAGAAGAGAAGGTCGGGGAGGTTTCTGTTAACAAGGAACTGGTGGAGTTTTCGGTCACGGTTAGCCTTAATGATGTAAACTTCCCGCAAGCAGAAATCCTCTCGGATGGCCGTGTCAAAATTACAGCAAACCAAGCGACCGTTCAGCCTCTCGCGGTTCCGGTGGAGTTGGATGGTTTTATGATCGGAACTACTGGGTCTGGAGACTTGCTTACAAAGCTAAAAGCCAGCCCTGGATTGCATAGGGTCAGGCTTTCCCGCGATGATCTGGAGCCTTTCGAGCGCATGGTAAACATCTACGATGGAATGGTGCTCAATATCGCCATGCAACTCAATGCGGAAGGGCTGAAGCGCTGGAAAGAGAATACAAAGACATTCAACGAGCTGCTTAAGGAAACTAAGTTGAACGATGCCGAGGTCGAGGCCATAAAAGGATATGCACAACAGCTCCGGCAATCTGGATACAAGGTGGATATCAAGGTCGACACCGATGAAGCGATAACCGTAAACAAAACCCAAAGTATCATGAATCAGGAGTAGTGAGGAGCTATCAGATGAGAACGAAACAAGTCCTAACAACCATTCTTTGCTCAGTTGTTTTGTTGGCAATGCAAACATATGCGCAACGAAAAGTAATTGCAGTTGCAGAAATAAAGATCGCTCCGTCCACTCAGGAGGCTGCGGGAAGAGATGGAAAAAAACTGTCGTTGAAACGGGTCTCCGATGCCATTGACGGTCAGATGATTGATTCTCTGAATGGAACGCGAAAGTTTGAAATCGTTGCTAGAAGCGATCTGGGTTCCCTTCTTGAGGAGAGCGGATTAACCGGCAATGCCTTGCAACCGGGGCAGGCGGACTACTTGATCGTTCCTGCCATCGACGATTTTCAGGATTTCGTGGAAACAGCCACGTTCAGCGGGGTTGGGAAAACGGTTAAAAAGAGAAAAATTCGTCTTGGCATGGTTGCGCGTATCTATGACGTGAACAATGGTGGTAAACTGGTGGAGTCTGCCAGCTTTCAGTTGGACAATAAGAATCTGGAAGGTCTGATGGCATCAGTGAAGGATGGCGACTTTTCCGATGAGTTGCTTCGCAAGATTGCAGAGGAAATGGGAGATAAGGTCGCTAACCGTGTTGTTGATGTTATCTATCCTGCAAAAATCATAAATGTCACAGGCAAGCAGGCTACGATCAATCGAGGCGATGGCACGGGCATTGAAGTGGGGCAGGTTTGGGAGGTGTTTGCATTGGGCGAAGAAATGATTGATCCGGACACCGGGGAATCACTTGGCGGCAGTGAGGTGAAAGTGGGTAGTCTCAAAGTCGATCGTGTTAATCCAAAATTTTCCACAGGCACTGTGCTGGAAGACTTTGGTGTAGCCAAAGGAGCTGTTGTCCGTCCGGTTGTGCAGTAGTAGTCTTTCTATATAATTTAAGGAATATGGAATGAAACAATATATAATTTCTTCTGCCTTTGCGGTTTTCTTGCTCACCGTGGCCGGATGTACAACCTATAAAAGCCAAAGCGAGGATATGATCGCTGCGTGGGAGGCGGGAAATGGTTTTTCTGCCGCAACCGAGGTCTCAAACAGGGTAGATCGAGCCGCTGGCAAAAAAGATGAGTTGTTGTGGCGCTTGGAGCAAGGAACCATCCTGTCGACAGTCGGGGCTTACGAGGAGAGCCTGAAAGCTTTCGACATGGCGGAAGGTCTGGTGGACAAGTATGAGGAAGAGGCCAAGGTAAAAGTCGGTAGCGAGACCGCGGCCTTGCTTACAAATCAGGCAAATATACCATATACGGGGCGATCATATGACAAGATCATGATCAATACGCTCAAGGCTTTGGATTACCTTGCCCTAGGAGATGTAGAGCGCGCCCGTGTAGAGATCAACCGCAGCTTGCAGCGCCAGCAGGATGCTGTTGCTGAAAATAGCAAGCGGATTGAGAAAGCGCAGGAGGCCGCGAACGAGGCGAAAGAAGGGAATCTGGAAAATGAGAGTGGTGAGTCGCAACCAAGCTACGATGTTGACCGTGCTCAAAACGACGAGAGGTTTGCGGCGGCTGCCACTGCGCAACTTTCAGAGGTGGATGCTCGACTTTTGTCGTATACAGATTACGTGAACCCATTCTCCGTGTTTATCGATGGTCTGTTCCATAGTTGTCTAGGGGTAGACAACTCCGATCTTGAAAGGGCGAGGAAGTCTTTTGAGCGTGTTAAGGGCATGTCTCCAGGAAAGAACATTTCTGCTGATTATGAGATGGTTGCCGATATGGAGGACGGGAACTCCGAGGGAGCGATCACGTATGTTTTTTTTGCGACAGGGTCTGCGCCAAGTCGAGACCAGATCCGGCTGGATATTCCTTTGTTCCTCGTGACAGACGAAGTTTCCTACGTTGGTGCTGCCTTCCCGAAGTTGGTCTACCACGACAATTTCATTAAGGACATCAATGTGGTCACCGCCGATGGCGACAAGTACGGAAATGAGTTGCTTTGCGACATGGATGCCGTAATCAGTCAGGACTTTAAGAATGATTGGCCGGTGGTCGTCACGAAAACGCTGTTAACCTCCGGCACGAAGGCTTTGGTGGGGCAAATGGCTGAAAAGGTGGCGGAGGAAAACGGAAATAGGTGGGTTCATCTTGCAACGAAGGTCGGAAACATTGCTTATCAAGCCTCGACCAACATTGCCGATACGCGCACATGGAGGACGCTTCCTAAGCAAATTTCGTACATTCGCTTACCTACCCCGGAAAACGGTAGCCTTACCCTTGAAATCGGTCCGCTGAGGAAGCCTGTATCCGTCAGTTCAGGAAAAACAAATATTGTGATGGTGCGAAGCATTAATGCCTTCGCCCAGCCATTTATAAGCCAGTTCGCCTTAAATTAAGGAGGTCTTGATATGAAATTAGGTGCAAGCATATTTATTATAGGAGTGGCAGCGGTTGTTGGTGGGTGCAGATCTTCCGTTACAAGCGTTGAGCGAGCAGATCCGGTGGGGTCTGCGCAAGTTGTTGAGGATAAGCGCGTGCAACCCGATCTGACATTGAGGAAGAAAATCAGCATTGTGCAGGTCAATGAAGGAGTTGTCAGTGGCGACTTGGCGAAGGCTCAGGTCGTGCTGTCCAACAGGAAAAGTCATTCGATCACTGTCAATTATGCATTCGAGTGGTTTGACCGTGATGGCTTGCTCGTGAATGAGACGACGGTATGGAAGCCATTGCCGTTGGCGGGGAAGGAACAGAAAGCTGTAACGGCGGTGGCGCCCACGCCGGATGCCGTTGATTTTGTGCTGAAAATCCAGGAACCGCGACCGTTCTTGAAGCGTAATCACTTGAATCCATTTCAACCATAAACAGACGAGGAATATAATATGAAGATTGCAAGTATTGTCACCGGTGCGGTTTTGATCTCTACGCTTTTTACAGCGGGTTGCACATCGACAGGTGCCCGGAGAATTAGCTCAGGAGGGACGGAGTCGATCGTAACCTTGAACCAGATTGATATTCAGGATTGGATGGATGCAGCTAATCAAATGGTTGATTCGTTGCTGACATCCGGAAGAATTGAGCAGGAGGGAAGCCGGCCTGCCGTAATGGTGATTAGTCGAATTACGAACAAAACCCAGCTCATGGTTGATACCGACTCGCTTGTGAAGAAGATTCGGGTTCAGCTTAACAAGTCCGGGAAGGTAGTCACAACTACGACGATGGGCTTGAGGGGAAAGTCGGAAGATCCCTTGGCAAAAAGTCAGGCAGAGTATGAAGCGTTCATGAATGACAAGCCGGTTGAGACGGCCACTGTTCATCCGGATTACAGTCTATCTGGAAAGTTGCTTGAGCAGCGCGCCAGTGCAGGCCGTGATAAGCAGGTTACATACTCTTTCCAATTGTCTCTCACGGAAATAGCTACTGGCCTTGCCGTATGGGAAGACGAGGTCATGATCACGAAAGCCGGAAGAAGAAATTCGGTTGGTTGGTAGCTGGAGGCTTTGACTGCAAGCCCAGGTTGTTTAGGTGTACGACAATCCTAGATACGAAAAGGCGGCTTGTTTTCGATGTTTTCGTGGAGCATTGGTGGTGGTTTGATATGCCTAAACCATGCTCCCAAACCGTTGGTTCCATCGCTTTTGATGATTGAGTTTTCGCTCAATGTGGATTTGCTGATTTTTTTTTTAGGCTTCGTGGTTGACACGGTGGGCGCGTTCTATAAAGTACGCCGTCTTATTTGCCGAATCAGCTTGAGCTGGATTAGGTAGTATTTTTTACAAAATAAGCACTGCGATTGCATTCATTACCGGTGTGTCGCGGGGTTTGTTTGTCTGTTTATAATGAATAGGCGCGCCCATGTAGCTCAGTTGGTAGAGCGCATCCTTGGTAAGGATGAGGTCAGCAGTTCAAATCTGCTCATGGGCTCCACTTATTCGGTGTTTGAAGAAAAAGTTAACTGAGGAAGATTCAGGAGGTAATAAAAATGGCTAAGGATAAATTCGAACGGACAAAACCGCACGTTAACGTCGGTACGATTGGTCACGTTGACCATGGTAAAACCACCACCACCGCGGCAATCACCTTTGTGCAGAGCACGAAGGGACTGTCTGAGCACATCCCCTACGATGAAGTGGCTAAGGCTTCTGAGTCCCAGGGTCGCCGCGATTCCACCAAGATTTTGACGATCGCGACTTCGCATGTTGAGTACGAGTCCGACAATCGTCACTATGCACACGTTGACTGCCCCGGCCATGCCGACTACGTCAAGAACATGATTACCGGTGCTGCCCAGATGGACGGCGCGATTCTCGTGGTTGAAGCGCCTTCCGGCCCGATGCCCCAGACCCGCGAGCACATCCTTCTGGCCCGCCAGGTTGGTGTTCCGAAAATCGTTGTTTTTCTGAACAAGTGCGATCTGGTTGACGACGAAGAGCTCATCGAGCTCGTCGAAATGGAAATTCAGGAACTTCTCGCCAAGTACGAGTTCGAAGAAGATTCCCCGATCATCCGCGGTTCCGCCCTTAAGGCGATCGAAGATCCGTCCGGACCGGGCGCTGCCTGCATTCAGGAACTCATGGACGCTCTCGATTCCTGGATTCCGGAACCCGAACGCGTTACTGATCTGGCCTTCCTGT
>JBNKSB010000137.1:0-4085 GCA_050297095.1 Pontiella sp.
AACCGGGACTGGCCACGACCCACCTCAGCCATGCGGTGCATCAGGAATTCATTCGGCGCACTACCGATGCCAAACGTAAACAGGCGTGTGTTGCCCAGCTCCTTCGACAGGAGATTGATCAGCGAATCTTCGTTACCGACATCGCCATCGGTCAGGAACACCACCAAGGGCATGCGCCCGCTTTCCTGCGGAAGCAACGACAGAACGTGGGCCAACGCCGGTTGCATCTCGGTGCCGCCGTTGGCCGACAGCCCCTCTACGTATTCCCGCGCCGAATCGATCTTATCGGGCGTCGCGGCCCGCAAGTCTGGAGCGAAGCAGGTAAAATCGGAGGCAAAGCGGACAATCGTAAACCGGTCGTCCGGGTGAAGCATATCCATGCACTTCTTAAGCCCGCTGCGGGCCTGGGCAATGGACTCGCCGGACATGGACCCACTCGTATCGATCAGGAAAACCACATCCCTCGGCAAGGCCTGGTGCCGCCGCTCCGTCCCGATGGGGGGAAATACGCTAAGCAACCCGTACGCCTCATCGCCAACGGACTGCACGAACGTCACCGCCGGCATTTCGTTTTTGAGCAGTTGCACGGCGATGCTGAATTCACAGTTCGCGACGATCTCCTTTTTCTTCGGCACCACCAGAAACCGGTCATCCCCCTCATCGGTCACGCGGATGGCATGCGTACTCGACGTAACGCTACCCACCGGCAGGCCGTTGAGTTTGACCTCGATGGATAACCGGTGTCCGGAATCCAGGTTGGGATGCAGCACGGGAGGATTGAGACGGCCCGCATCCTTCACGTCGGTATGGGCGTTCATATGCGTGTCATACCGGAAGGGGATGTAGCGCGTACCCATCACCATCGGAAACGTGATGTTGTAGCGATCCTTCTGGAAGCGCAACGACTCCACGTACGTAAAATAGACCTCCACCGATTCGCCCGGCATCAGGTTGGCGACCGACGTAGTGAATAGATTGGGGCGTTCCTGCTCGAGTAGCGCTGCCTTCTTTCCTTCGACCTTGGCCTGTTCGTAGACGGCCTTCGCCTCCTCCTTCTCCTTTACGGTGCTTTGGATGACGCGGTCACCGATCCGCAGCTCGAAATCCTCGATGGCCGCTTCAGACGGAAGCGGAAAGATATATACGGCTTCTAGCGGCCGGTCGATCGGGTTCGAAAACCGCTGCACCACTTCGGTGCGGGCGATCCCCGCCGTGACATCGATATGCACGTCCGTGTGTTTCAGTGGCAGTACGACCATCGGTTCGTTGGTGGTGGCCGGCACAAACATCACGCCGGCCATTTCACTCTGCGCATGGGCCGTACCGGCCAGCATCGTAATCAGGAGCATCCACGTTTTCATTGGACCACTCCTTCCCCTTTTGTACCCAGCGCGTACCAGTCCACCTTGCGGGTGAGCATCATCACGGCCGTCATCAGTCCAAACAGCAATACGGAACCAGCCACCAAGGCGTGATCCTCCGATTGCAACAGGACATAGAGCACCCCGTACAGCAAGGCCAGCAATCCGCCGAACGACAGCCCACGCCGGAATCCGTGCATGACGTTACAGAGGTAGAACGTAATCAGCCCGATGGTGGCCATACTCGCCACGCCATAGGAAAGGCCGAATCCGACATGCTCGGAAAGGCTGAGCAACAGCAGGAAAAAGATGGCCTGCGCCAATCCCACGAATCCGTACTGCACGGGATGGATCCTCAAATCCTCCAACATCTCGAACAGGAAGAAGGCCGAGAAAGTAATAAAGATGAACAGAAAGCCATACTTGAGTGCCCGGTCCGTGAGCGGATAGGGATTGACCGGATCAATCAGGCTGACACCCAGCCGCTGCGCTGATACCAGCTTGCCGTCGCGCACGCTTTGTTGCGCGGAACAGGCCAACCCGTTGACATTCCACTCCGCCGCAAAGCCGACATCGGAAACCGTCCGGTCCGTCGCCAGAAAGTCGCCGGCAAAGCTGGGATGCGGCCAAGCCGAATCGAGACGCATCCGGTTCTCGGAACCGATCGGCACAAAGTCCAGCCCACCCATACCGTGGAGATTCAGGTCCATCGAAAATTCAAAACGTCCGTTCCAAAGCGACGCAATGTCCAGAAGATCAACATGGATGCCGTTGGGTGTTTTCACCAGCCCGCTGCCGGGGGCCACGGTCATCGGCGTCCCGTTCCAAACGAATTCAGGCACCTTGGAAATACCGCGCGGATCACTGAGGTAGAAGTGCGCGCTTGCGGACACCGGTTCGAGACGCGAATTCTTCTTTTTGGCCATGGACTCCTGCGCGGGAAAAACCACATTGCCGGCGACGTGGCCCATACTCTGAAACACATTGGCCTTGAAGATGCCGCGGTAGCGTTCCTGCACGGCCAGTTCGCCGTCATAGGTGAATTCCTCCGGGAAGAAATACGTGGTGCGATCCTCGCTCACTTCCTTGTCGTACCAGATATTCTTTTCCGAGTTATAGAGCCGCTCGGTCCAGAATTCGCGGTACACCACCGAAAACACCGGACCCACCACGAGCTGCCGTCCGGCATAGCTGTTGGCAATATCGTACTCCACTTTGTTCAACCGACTCTTGCGTTCACGTGTTAATCCATTGATGGACGACAGTACGATCAACAACACCATCGAGATACCCCCGAGAACCAGCAACTTCAATATCAACCGCCATTGCATACCCAACCTCCTTGTTGTGCAGACAGAATGGCAGGGCTCTTTGAAAAGAGTTTGAACGCAATGTGAAATGGAGGTGAAAAAGGCAGGGACGGACCGCCGGGCCATCCGCACACACGAACGGCAGGCGGACTCGGAAAACGTGCTCCGCGCGCCGGCAGAACTTGCGAAAATAGCGCCCTAGCCTTCCACAGGAATAAAGAGGCTGGCGCACACGCCGCCCTCGGGACGGTTGGACAGCCGGATGTCGCCGTCGTGCAGCTTGGCAATTTCTCGGACAAAGTTGAGTCCAAGACCGGAACCCTTCTTGCCGCCGTCGGGACGGGGTAGTGAATAGAAGCGTTCGAAGATGCGGTTGAGCGCATAGTCGGGAATCCCCGAACCGTGGTCGACCACCTCAAAGAAGACAATGCCGCTTTCGTTGCGTACCATCAATTCGACGATCGACTTCTCCGGCGAAAAATCGACGGCGTTGCGCAGTAGATTGGCCAATGCCTGCCGCAACAGGAAATATTCCCCGCACAGGATTACGTCGTCCGGAATGTTTTTGCGGATTTCGATCAGCTTCGCCTGCGCTACCGGCATGAGGCTGTCGATCACATCGTTCAACAGCTCGTGCACATCGATCGCCTCCGTATGCATCAGCCCCTTGCGCTTCTCCAGCGCGGCGAGCGAAAGCATGCGTTCAACCAAGCCCTGCATCCGTTCCGACTCGGAGCGGATGTTGTCGAGGAAGCGCTTCCGCTGTTCGGGGGTCATGTCCTCGTCCAGCAACTCGGCCGCGCCGCGTATGGCCGCCAACGGACTCTTCATCTCGTGGGTGAGCGACTGGACATACTCCTCGACATACTGCTTGCCCTCCAACGTATCGCGCATCTCTTCAAAGGCATTGGCCAACTCGCTCATTTCGCCGCCGTGCCCGAGCTGGGGTCGCTTAACGGAACGCCCGTCGCGGATCGCCCGCGCGTAATCCGTCAGCGCACGAACCGGCTGAATGATCCAGAGCGAAATGGGCACGAGCATCAACAGGATGGCCGCGAAGGCGATCACGCACGAAACGACCAATCGCTTACGGGCCTGCTGCATGAAGGGGGCGATACTGCTCACCGGTTTGCCCACAGCCACCGCCCCGACAATCTCCCCGTTCACAACGACCGGTGCCGCGATGTAGAAATGGAAACTATCCATATCCCCCTTGATGTCGTAGGAAGCCCGCGCCCCGTATTCCCCGGTCAGAGCCAAACGGGTGTCCCGCCAATGGTATTCCGCGCCTTCATCCAGTTTGCCGCGGGAATCGTAGACGACCTTCTCGTCGTGATTCACGACGATCACCCGCATATTCATGTTGGTCTTCGTAAAGTTGTAGATGTGGGCCGACAACTCGCGGTTCCCAGCC
>JBNKSB010000138.1:0-5089 GCA_050297095.1 Pontiella sp.
CAGAGTTCCCGCGGTACTGTTGCGAGGGCTCTTCAACGGCTCGTGTCCGTTTTCCATGCGCCGTGCATTCATCGCGTCAAAAACCGCGAACGGCATGAACACCTCGCCGCGCACTTCCAGCACCACGGGAGCATTGGTCAACAACATCGGGACACATCCGGCCGCCATGATCTGCGCCGTCACATCCTTTCCGGTATGCCCGTCGCCGCGCGTCAGCGCTTGAACCAGTTGCCCGTCCCGATAACGGAAGACCACGCTTACCCCATCGACCTTCGGTTCCACGCAATAGGTTTCATCGCGACCGCACGATGCAATGAACGCCTCCACCTCCTCGTCGGAATCGGATTTTTTCAGACTCAGCATCGGGCGGGTGTGCGGAACGGATCGTCCGTTTCCGGGAGCCGGCGAGCCGACCGCGTCATACACGGGCAGCTCGGGATACTCCTCCCGCAACTACCCGTATTGCATTCGCAACGCATCGTAGGCCTCGTCGGTCATGATCGGTTCCCCCCGATCATAGTAGGCCTCATCCGCCTGCCGAAGAACCGTTCGAATCTGCGCGGCTCGCCACTCCACGTGTTCCGGGGCCGCAAGGCAGGAAATACAGGCCGCCAACCAAATCGATATCCATTTGCACATGCAACCATGATGGCCAAAACAGCCTAATGGTCCAGTAAATTATTATTTACTTTGTAATAATATATTTTCTTGCAAACCAATCTCGGACCGGCGCGGCGTCACCTGATGGGCGCGTTTATTTGCTCGATGTCGTACGGCGTGGCCTCGTAGATGATCATGATCCAGTTCGCGTAGATAAACCCGACATGCCGCCACAGGTTGAGCGGCTTTTGCGCAGGATCATCGTTGGGGAAATAATGCTTCGGTACGGGCTGGTCCGCATTGCGTTGCCGATCGCGGACGTATTCCTTCTCCAACGTATCGGCATCGTATTCTGGATGGTTGATTATGAATACACGAAGCGGAAACCGGCCTGTGCCCGCATCGCTGGGTGAGGACTCGACGATTATGTTGGGGCCCACTTCGGGCGCATGCGCCACCACCTCGAGCCGGTCGCAGTCCGCGACGGCCTGTGGATCCGGCGACTTCCAGCGCGACACGGGCGCCGGAAAACGGTCAGGCAACCCGAACGCAATCCCCGTCGTATCGGAGCAGAGTTCGTGATCGTACACGCCAAAAATCTTGGGGTCCCCTGGCATACTGTCGATGTCGTAGAAATACTTCAGCGCCGCCTTTGCCCCCCAGCACAGGAAGAGCGAGGAGAGCACATTCGTTTCCGACCACCGCAGAATCTCTTCGACTTCCGGCCAAAAGACCTCCTGTTCGACGCGAGGCTTGAGGGCGTTGACGCCAGAGATGATCATCCCATCGAACTTGCGGTGCTTGAGCGAGCTCCAGCTTTGGTAGAAGTCGGTAATATGCTCGGTGCTGGTGTTCTTGGATTTCCTGCCGCTGGAAATCGCATCCATGTAGGAATCCGTCGCGGCGAACGTCAGGTGGACCTGAAGCGGCGTATGCCCCAGCCACTGGGCCAACTGGCGCTCAGTGGCCTGCTTGTCGGCCATCAGGTTGACGATCAAAATCTCCAGCGGCCGGATATCCTGACGACAGGCCCGTTCCATTTCGATCGCATTGGGCGACCCCAATGACGGCAAAAACGGGTGGACGGCATCACTTCTAACAATAACGGGCATAATCTTATCCTTGGTCTCAAAACTCCGATTGAGCAACACCGAACCCTGTTCCTCGCCATGGCATCGGTGGAAACTCGGCGGATTATTGCACGAATTGCAAAAAGCTCAAGACCCGCGTTGCCTCGATCCTAGACAGGGACGGCTGTCCCAGCCGTCCGTCCGGCTAACGGCCATGCGAACGGGACCATACGGGCGACGATGCCGTCAACCAGACGGAACCATGCCCGTCGCAAATCATACATTGGGTTCTTGAGAAACCTATTCCATATCCAAATCCACTATGCTATGTTCCACATTGATTCATGGAGGCATTGAAATGACGGTTAAAGACATAGCCATTCAAACCATTCAGCGTCTACCCGACGATGCAGACTGGGCCCAAATAGAGGAACGGATCCATTTCATCGCCGGCTTGCGCAAGGGACTTTATGAACTCGACCACGGCGAAGGCATTCCGCACAGCGCGGTAAAAGAGGAATTTTCGGAATGGCTTTCCAAATAACGTGGTCGCCATCGGCCCGCTGGGATCTCATTGACCTCAAGGATTATATCGCCCTCGACAGCCCGCACATAGCCAAGCAGTTCGTTTCCTCCCTTTTCGACGCCGTTGAGCACCTCGCGGATTTTCCTCTTACGGGGCGAATCGTGCCTGAGCTTGAGGATGAATAAATCAGGGAAATCATCAAACGGCCATGCCGTATCGTCTACCGCGTAAACGCCCCGTCTTCGTCCATTGAAATAATCCGCATCTGGCACTCCGCCAGAGGCACTCCCAAAATCTAACAAAGACCACGCTTCCGCATTCTCTGCGACTCTGCGTGAACCCCTTCCCTATTTGAAAATTGAGTCGAAGCCCATGGCGGATTCGGAGGCGAAGTCGGGAACAGCCTTCCGGCTGAAGCACTTCAGAAGCGGATAGAGCACGGAAAGGACGTTGAGGGTGACGATGCGGTCGACCAAGCGGTAGCCGTGCTTACCGCGGAACAGGATCCGGAGCATTAGGCGCAGGTGCGCGCGGCGCAGCTTGAAGCGCGAAAAGTCGAGCATGACAGTGTAGCGCGGTTCGTCGTATTTCATTTCATAGTCGGCCTTCAGTTTTTCGAGGCGCGTAATCATTTCATCATCAAAATCGCGGAAATAGTATTCGCGGACGGCGGCAATGATCTCGAAGGTATCGTACTGGAACTTCAGATCCTCGAAGGGCAAGCCGAGCGTGTTGGCCAGACCCTGCATCCACCGGATCTTTTCCAACGCCATGTGTCCCTGCCGCACGGTTTTTTCGCCGTTGGAGACATAGCAGCGCATGAACTTTCTCATGAAATGGTTGGCGACGATGTGCCGCCAGTAGACGGTGACCAGCGGCGGAACGCGCAGCCGGCGGAAATAGATCCGGCTCGAGGCGAAGTCCTCGATGTAGAGCAGTTCCTTGATGACCTCGTCGGAAAGCCGTAACAGCTCCTTCAACGGTCGCCAGTTCGGGTCGGGCCAGTGTTCGCGGTAGTATTGCTGGATGGCCTGGTCCGCTGAGATTCCGTCGCGGAAAAGGCGGACGGTGACATAGGCATTGATCTCGTTCCAGACGGCGTTTTCGTCGAGCCAGGTGAGCCGGCGGAAACCGCTCCAACCACCGGTCTGGCACCAGACGGAGATGCCGGCAATGTTCTGGTCGACCAGCTTGTTGCGGATTTTTTCGTAGTCCCAGCCGATGAAGGAGGGATATTCGCCAAAACCTTCGTATTCACGTCGTGCCTGGAACTCGATCAACTTGCGGTGCCGTCCGTGAAATAACAGGCGGTTGAGCGGAAGGTAGCGGAAAAAGTCGGACGGGCCATGTTTCATGGAAATGATGAGGTGGTCGCTTTCCAACCCCCGGAACACCTTGTCGAAGGTCTCGGAGTTCCAGATGATGTCCCCCACTCCGCCGACACCGACGCTCCATGTGCGGAAGATGAGCAGCTTGTTGAATTACTCGAAGACCGGTAGCAACGCCTGAAGCATCTTTCTGGCTTGCGACGGACGGTGAATCATGATCCGGCTATGGAAGTCGCCCTCCACATCCACACCGTCGGCTTCGCCGATGCGGAAGACGATGCCGGCCACATCGGGAAACACCTCGAAGAGCTGGCGGCAGGGGTGGGCGGCGAAGCAGCGAAGGGCCGGATCGCGCGAGGCAATGCTTCGCTCGATCTGCTCGTTGAAGAACAGCAGATCGGTGGTGACGAAAACCCGCATGCCACATGCCGCCGCGCTATCGAAGAGGTCCCGAAACAACAGACGGTATTCCGCGATCTTGTTTTTCAGGCCGGCGGAATAGAATGGAAAGATGCAGCAATGCGCCAGATCGTCGAGCGTGACGGCGTTGTAGCCGGTTTCCGATGCCTTGCGGCAAAAGGTTTTAAAATCGGATTTGATTTGGGCGCAGCGTTCGGGATCGAGTCCACCGTCCCGCTCCAGATGCGAAAACGGGGCCTTTGACCAGTTGATGACCTTCTGATCACAGCCCCGGAAAAACGGCGCAATGCCGTCGATGATAAACAGGTTCATGGAATCCCGCTCAAATTTCCTTCATGCGGTAGCCGACGCCCCGGACGGTTTCGATATACCGTCCGGCGGAACCGATCTTGCGGCGGAGCCCGACAATCTGGACATCCACCGAGCGCTCGGAAATTCCAACATCCCGGTCGTGGGCGGCATCGATGATCTGCCGGCGCGTGAACACCCGCCCCGGCTCGCCTGCCAGCAGTTGGAGGATCAAAAAGTCGGTATGGGTCAACTCCACGGATCTTCCATCGACCTTCACCGTAAAGCGCAACGGATCGATATCGAGGTTGTGTATGGAAATGGGTGTCGGCCCCTCGTCGACCGACTGGACATCGCAGCGTCGCAGCACGGCATCGATCCGGGCCCGCAACACATCCGGACTGAAGGGTTTCGCAACATAGTCATCGGCCCCCATCTCCAGCCCCGTCACCACATCCTTGTCCTGTCCCCTGGCCGAAATCATAATGATGGGAATGGAGCTGGTTTTGGGATAGCGCCGCACCTGCTGGCAGACCTGTTTACCGTCCACGCCGGGCAGCATGAGATCCAGAATAATCATGTCGGGCAGCAGATCCACCACGTTCAACAAGGCGGTTTCCCCCGAATCCGCAAGGGTGACCTCCCATCCATCCTTCTCCAGGTTGAACAGAAGCAACTCCTGCAGTGCGAGGTCGTCCTCGACTACGAGTATTCTACGCAACTGTTCCGTCATAATCCTTCTCCTTATCCCCGTGTCTTGGCGATGCGCTCCACCTGTTTCAGGTAATCGGCAATATCCTCGCGCGGTCGTAATTCGTAGGCACGGCGCAACAACGGAATTGCATCCTGATACTTGG
>JBNKSB010000139.1:0-10972 GCA_050297095.1 Pontiella sp.
CTTCAACCCCGATGCAGAGCACTAGAAAAACCGCAAGGGTACCGATGCCCGGGAATGCGGGCCAGCGAATCCATGCCATAAGTCCGGTCGCACCGAGCACCAGCCAGGTTCCGGATAGGGAAAGACAGGAGAGTATAAAACCGATCAGGCACAGGAACACCGCAAGGGAATAGATGCTGAACGATCCCAGGCTCTGCCAGTCGATCTCCATGGACTAACCTTGCGATGCGACCCATTGGGACAGCAGACGCGCGCCGAACAGGGTGGCGCCGGGTGCCTGGTGGGGCTTGGCCGATTCGAGCCATGCGGTTCCGGCAATATCGATGTGTGCCCAGGGAATGTCTTCGGGAACGAATTCCTGCAGGAAGGCGGCTGCCGTGGCGGTTCCTGCTCCTCCGGATTTGGAGAGGTTGGAAAGGTCCGCAAAGTCGGATTTCATATCATCGGAGTATTCCTTGTAGAGCGGAAGCTGCCATAAGCGTTCGCCGGCTGTTGCGCCGCAGTCGATCAGCTGTTTGATCAACGGCTCATCGTTTCCGAGCACGGCGGAAGCCGCGTGACCGAGGGCGACAATGACAGCTCCGGTCAGCGTAGCAAGATCGACAATCGCACGCGGTTTCATGTCGGCGGCCAGACCGAGGGCATCAGCCAGTACCAGCCGTCCCTCTGCATCCGTGTTAAGCACTTCAATGGTCTTGCCGTTGTAGGCCTTGATGATGTCGCCGGGTCGGATGGCGTTTGAGCCGGGCATGTTTTCGGCCGCGCCGAGGATGCCAACGACGGGAACCTTGACCTGCATGCGGGCCAGCATCTGCATGGCGGTCAATACGGCCATGCCTCCGCACTTGTCGTAGCGCATCCAACCCATGCCCTTGCCAGGTTTGAGCGAGATGCCTCCGCTGTCGAAGGTGACGGTCTTGCCCACCAGTACGATCGGTTTGGCTTTTGGGTCGGTTCCTGCATGCTTAAGGATGATCATTTTTGCATCCTGCGCGCTGCCCTGGGCCACGGAGAGAATACCGCCACAACCTTTTTTGCTTAGCTCTGTCTTGCCCAAAACCTGGCAGGAAAGTCCATGCTGCTTGGCCATGATGCGCGCCCAGGAAGCAATTTTGGCGGGCGGCGCTTCGTTGCCCGGCAGGTTGGCGAGGTCGGCCGTGTCGAGCAGGGCAGCGCCCTGGGATTCTGCGGTCTTGGCGGGAGTTCTGTTTTTAGTTTTTCCGACAAAAACGAGCGATAGCTTATCCTTCTTGCTTCCGTCTGATTTGAAGTGCACGAAGGAATAGGTCCCCCATGCCGCACCACGCCCAACGAGCAACTGGTAGTCTGAATTTTCAACGGGTTCGAGTGGGGATGCAGATGCCACGGCAAAGGATTTAGCCCCGGCGTTCTTGCCCTCCCGAACCGCAGCGGCCGCGGCCTGTTCCAGCAGCCCGTTGTGGAAATATCGTGCTTCGCCGATTCCGGCCATGATGAGTCGGTCGGCAGCAATCTTGTCCAATGAGGGGAATATGGCTACCTGCCCGGCTTCACCCTTGAAGGCAGATGTTTTGAGCAACTCTGAAACCAATGACTTCAGTCGGCTATCGCTCTCGTCAAGCAACGGGATATTGCCTTGGCAGAAAATGATGAGGGCATCCTTCTTTTGTTCTGTCAGCGGGATGGTGGAAGTGGAAATCTTCATGGCTTGACTCCATCTGGAATGTTAGCGGACGGATTGGCCGGTCGAGCATTTACGGAAAAGCCCAGCAGGGCAATCGTTTCCTCGAAATTCATTTTCCTGACGATGCTGCTTTGGTAGCTGATCGTCAGCGTCCGGTGGGGCAGGTCGCATTTGCTGGATTCATATCCAACAATTGTCCTGAGGTGGCTTTGCAGGTAGGTTGCTGCTTCCGGCGTGGTCATGTCGGGAATGTGGTAGTCGGAAGAAACGACCTCTTTCCTGTAGCATCCGACCATGAACGCCGGGCTTTTGTCTTTGCTGCATCCGGTGACGGCCAGCACCACGCCTGTAATTGCAATTATGAGTCTCGTCTTCATGCGGTTCCTCGTAAATAAGTTTAAAAAAACGCGCGAACTATAGTTCATGCATAAACTGATATCGATAAATTTCCTGCCACTTCGGCGGGCTGCGGAATCCCTCCTGCGAGAGATAACGGTAGCCGCTCACCTCTTCGACGACATCGGGAAAGATTTCATCGAACAGGTAGCAGAATTCGTAGTAGTTGGTGTCCGCCTCCTTGAAACGACCTTGAAGCTGCAACGCCAAGCCGAGGGAGATCATCGCTCCGGGACTATCAGGATAGTCCTTGCGGACCTCGCTGAGTAATTGGGATGCCTCGCTGTATCTGCCGCCCATCATCAGGAGGTTGGCGGAAAGCAACCGTGCACGTGCCGCGTCCTCGGGGTAGTTGTCCATGATATGGATGCAGGCCCGGAGGGTGGTCTCCATATCCTTGCCGGCATAGGCATTCTCCATTTGATCTTGTAGCGTTGCAAGAGGAAGGGGGCTCTTCCGCATATCGTAGTATGCGTGAACGCAGTACAGGACCAAAGCCGTTGCCGCCACCACCACGAGATCGTTTCGGTCGGCGCGCACTTTACGCATTACCTTGAAAAAATAGCCGGTTACCGGCCCTTTGGCGTGGTGTCGGTATTTGTGCATGGCCTGCACATTCATGATGAAAGCGGCGATGGCTGGATTAATTTGCAGGGTGTTGTTTGTTTCGATCGAGATGGTGTGCCACTCAATGAAACCTTGAATGGTCAGGCGTGAAAAATCATTTAAAACATTGCCGTGGGGGTCCGCGGACTTCAGGGCGTGAAAAACCAGGAACTGTTGCAGCATGGTGACGTCGCCGCCATCCAAGGACGACTGTTTCCAGCTCAGCATGCTGTGCTGACCGGGCAGTTTTTCCGATGCACGGATGTGTTCAAGGATGGAGGCCTTCTGTGTTTGGGGGAGTCCTTTCCAAAGCATGGGCGAGAGTTCAGGGAATCCATGAAGGGGGACCACGCTGCCACGGAAATAGGCGTTGGAGAACGAGGATTCCTGCTCATTCCAAAATAGATCCTCGATACTGTGTTCCAGTTGGTTGCGCTCCTCCTCGAAGTAGGGGGACTGCGATGCATGCTGGGACGATTGTTTCCTAAGCCGGTTCAGGGCTTCGATTTCCGTCAACAAGAGGATCGCCAGATCGACGGTGACGAGGTCGGCTTTAAATAGATCCGGTACCACCGTCTCGCTTTGGTTTTTCCAGCTGTAGGTGCCTCTTCGCTTGGGGTCGAAATGGTGGAGCAACCATTGAAGGTGGCGGCGCAACAGCGGGATGACTGCCTCCAGAAATTCCGGGTTTTTTTGTTTTTCCCACACGTTTTCCGCCGTTTTTGCAATCAGCGGAATGGGCGCTTCAATAACGGAATAGGTGGCGAGAGGGGAAATATGGGCCGGAAGTGCTCCTGAGCTGGTTTGGGTTTTCAGGGCGCACAGTACCAGCTCCTCGGCGGTATTGGGATCGATAAGGCTCCATGCCATGGCCAGAGGGAGCAGTTCGTTGATTTCAAACCCGTGATTTTCCGTAGAGGATGATTGGCTCCATCGGTGGGGAATGTTTCCTTCGGCGGGGCGCAAGGCTTTCAGCATCGATTCGACACAAATCACGGCCAGCGAGTCATGGTGGGCCATGTCTTCGAACAACTCAACCGCGCCGGCCCGGCGAGCCAGTTCTTCTTCGATGGCAACGGAAAAATCCTGCTGGAAATAGGATTCGGCGAGTTGCTTGGCATCGTGCTGGACGGGGTTTTTGCTGACAAGGCAGAAGGTGTCGTTGCGGATGGCAAGCAACGCCGTGTCTGTGCCGCTTTCAACCCAGTAATTGCCATCTTGTTGCTCAATGCGGTGCTCGGAGAGCATGACTGGTTCCGGGATCCCGTGAAAACGACCCCATAAAACCCCCGGTTCGGGGACGAGTACTTCTGCGGCACAACGGATCTTTCGTTGCTCGAAGTAGGCGCAGAATCCATTGGCCAGCATGTTGACTTTGCTGTTTTGGGGGACGGGCATTTGCAATGCCCATTCTGGATCTTCTGCATGGGGGGTGACTTGTCCCAGCGTGTGTTCAGAACGGAAGAACAGACCCCTGCGAGTTTCCCGGTAGGAGGTGTTATACCCCGGGGGTTCAAAGGTCCAGTCCGCGATCCATGGATGGCTAGGGTAGGATTTGAAAACAAACTTCATTCAAAAATAGTGTTTGTTAGAAGATTGCACTTCAAGCCAAATCCCAAACGGAACGACAATGCCGTATTTTTTGCTAATCAATCGTTGACCTAAAGGGTTAAGTTGTTATTAATTTAGCGCTTTTCCCGCTATAATAGGTGAACTGTATACTTTTACTACTTAAGGAGTCATATGGCTGTTTCGAAAAAGAAGGCGTCCGCGAAAAAGGCAACGTCCAAAAAAACCACAAAAACCTCCGAGAAGAAAGCTACAGAAAAAAAGGTGACCAAGGCTCCGGCGAAAAAAACCGCCAAGACCACGGAAAAGGCAGTCGTGGCGACTACTAAAAAAGCGGCCGTACCCGGGAAGAAAGTTGCTGTGTCGAAGAAGAGCACGGCTAAGAAAAAGGCTCCGGCGAAGAAGGCAGCCACCGCTAAGAAAGCATCGTCTAAAAAGGTAGAGTCGAAAAAGGCGAAGGAGACCAAGCAGGAAACAAAGGTTAAGCTGAGTGCTAAGACGACCGTGGATGAAGCGGTTGCCGCCGTTGATCAAGCCACTGCCGGCGGCGTTTCCCTCATGGATCGCGAGGAACGAAACGATCGAATCAAGGAACTGATGGCACTGGCATCCGATCATGGATTCCTGACCTATGAGGATATCAACGAGGCGTTTCCGGAAGATTTGGTGGTTGTCGAAGATATCGACAAGATCGTTGGCCTGTTGCAAAGCATGGAAATCGACATCATCCGGCAGGACGATGTTGAGGAATACCAGGCTCGCATGGAAAAAGAGCAGGCGGACAAGCAGAGCGCTCGAAGTGACGTGCTTGACGATCCGGTCCGCATGTATCTCAAGCAGATGGGACAGGTTCCGCTCCTGACGCGTGAGCAGGAAGTGGAAATCTCCATGCGTATCGAGGAAGCCGAGATCGCCACGACGCGCATGTTCAACCGCCTCGGTTGCGCTACCGATGCCTATTTAGGCGTGATCGAGCGATTGGAGCTTGGCAAAGAACGCTTTGATCGGATCATTTCGGACAAGCATGTGGAATGCCGCGAAGATTATTTCAATGACCTGCCCAAGGTGCTGAAAGGGATCGAACGCAACAGCGAGCTGAAACTCAAATACTACTTGGATGCTTCCAAGGCAAAGAAGGATAGTACAGAGGAAAAGAAGGCCCTGAAATTGTTTGATGGGGCGCAGGATCGGCTTTCCAAGTATTTCAAGGAACTCCACTTCAAGCAGAAGGCCATCGAGGACATCGTTCCCGAAGTCGACAAGCATTACCACCGCATGCAGCATTTTGTTTCCGAAGTAGAGCGGTTGAAAAAGAGCCGGGCCAAGAGCGCAAAAAACGATCTCAAGGAAGTCCGTAAGCAGATTAGGGAACTCGAAACCTATCTCCAGATGGATCTGAAGGAGTTCATGGCGCATTTCGGTGAGTTGCGCATTTGGCTGCGCAAGGGGCTCAAGGCCAAGACGGAAATGATTGAAGCCAACCTTCGTCTGGTGATCAGCATCGCCAAGAAGTACACCAACCGGGGGCTGTCGTTCCTCGACCTGATTCAGGAAGGAAACATGGGCCTGATGAAGGCGGTGGAAAAATTCGAGTACCGCCGTGGCTACAAATTCAGCACCTATGCCACATGGTGGATTCGACAGGCCATTACGCGCTCCATCGCCGACCAAGCCCGCACCATTCGTATTCCAGTGCATATGATTGAGACAATCAACAAGCTCATGCGTATCCAGAAGCAGTTGCTGCAGGAATTCGGTCGCGAAGCTACGCCGGAGGAGCTGGCCGATGAAATGGAATTGCCGGTCGAACGCGTGCGCGCCATCCTGAAAATTGCTCAACAGCCGATATCGTTGCAGAGCCCGATCGGCGATAGCGATGACACCCACTTCGGCGACTTTATCGAAGACAAGGCCGCCGAGAAGCCGGACGAAATGACCGCTTTCAGTCTGCTGAAGGAAAAAATCGGCGATGTGCTCACCACACTAACGGACCGTGAGCAAGAAGTGCTGACGTTGCGCTTCGGTCTGACCGATGGTTATCCTCGTACGCTGGAAGAGGTTGGTCGCAAGTTTAATGTCACCCGCGAACGTATCCGCCAGATCGAAGCGAAAGCATTGAGAAAGATGCGCCACCCGACCCGTATCCGCAAGCTCGAGGGATTCCTTGACGGCGAATAGCCATGGGTAACGGTATCAAGACCATTATCAAACGTGACGGGCAGGTTGTTCCATACGACCGAAGCCGCATCACCAATGCCATCTTCAAAGCCGCCGCATCCACCGGCGGCTTTGGCTTTGAGGTAGCGGACCATCTCTCGCAACTGGTCGAGCAGCGCACGGCTGAAAGTTATGTTGGGCAGGTTCCCACGGTGGAGGACTTGCAGGATATTGTTGAGGCCGTGCTGATGGAAAACGGCCATCTGAAAACCGCGAGGGCCTATATCATCTACCGCCAGAAACGGACCGAGGTGCGTGAAGCCAAGCGTGGCGCGGTCGAGGCCACCGACAACATTCCCTACAAGCTGATCTATGAAGTGCTTCGCTGGAACATGGAATATGGATGCGAGTCAATTGAGGGCCTGAACCGGATCATCGAAGCGGGTGACTATCCAGACCTCGTGTCCGCCTGTGAAGAACGTTACGCAAACGAATGTCGCGCCGCCGGACAGCGCATGCTGGACCACGGCGATGATGTGCGTCTGGTCATTGTAGCCGGACCCTCGTCTTCCGGTAAAACCACGACCACGCTCAAGCTGGAGGAGCAGTTGGCGGCTCACGGAAAGAAACTCAAGGCCATCAATGTCGACAACTATTTCTTTGATCTTGAACAACATCCCAAGGATGAATTCGGCGACTACGATTATGAAACCCCGCAGGCTTTGGATATTGATCTGATCAATGAACATTTGGAGCAGCTACTGGCCGGGAAAACCATCAAAACACCGTTTTACAATTTCCACACCGGCAAGCGGACGTTGGATGTGCATGAGATGCAACTGGCCGACGATGAAGTCTTGTTGATGGATTGCCTCCATGGCCTCTATTCGGACATGACGAAAAGCGTCCCCGATCAACGCAAGTTCCGTCTCTATATTGAAACGCTGGGCCAGCTGCGCAACGAACGCGACGAGTTCATGCGTTGGGCTGACCATCGGCTGATGCGCCGCATGATTCGCGACAGTTGGCACCGTAGCCACGATCCCATGCTAACCATTACACACTGGCATTATGTGCGCAAAAGTGAGCTACAATACATTATTCCTTTTATCGGAAACGTCGACTATGTGGTCAACAGCGCCATGCCGTACGAATTTCCGGTCTTGAAGAACAAGCTGTTCCACTATTTCCCGCAAGCGATTAGCCGCTATCGCAATGACTTCAAACGGCAGGACGCCTATCTGCGCGCCCAGAGGGTGATGCAGTTTCTTGATCCACTGCAAGCCGATATCGACGAGTCCTGCATCCCGGGAAAATCCCTTTTCCGTGAATTTATCGGCGGCAGTGAATATGCCTATTAATCCAAACTCAGGTCGCCGTGGATTCGCAGGTGGTTGAGTTCCTTTTCAACGAAGAGCTGTTTGCCAGGGAAAGCGATCGGGAGTTTTTCGGTTAGCATCTTTTGTACATGTTCCCGGATTTCATTCTTCAGTTTTATCGGCACGCGATGAAGCGTTGAAAAGTGAATGTCGACGACGTAGCCCGGACCCAGTTTTGAACCAAATCCGGCAGAGTAGGATGCGCCCACATTAAATAGGCCGTCCATTTCGGGGTTCGAGGTGCTGCCTTCCGGGCGGCGGGCGGGATGTAGCGGGAAGCAGTCGCCGTACAAATCCTCCAGTTCGGCATCGATTTCATCGAATACAGATTTTAGGCGTTTTTCCCATTCCTTGGCTTTTCGGTGGCGCATAATTCGAAGATGGAAAAGGTTTGCAGGCTGTCTTGGCAAGGCGGAACTGAAGGAATTACAGTAAGTAAATGTCGTTAATGTGATCGATATGTAGATAAATACGATGGGTTTATGGGTTATTTCCTTGCGGTTTTCTAACCTATTTTATTCCGAGCAATGTTTGACATACGTCGGCTTTTCCCTATCCTTTCGCGAAATTTCGTAAGGAATGGGTCTAAAAAACAAATGGAGGTTTAAGCATAATGAGTGCTCCCACAACCAACAAGAAGCTGCTCGACTGGGTAGCAGAAATCGAAGCCATGTGCACCCCTGACCAAGTGGTTTGGTGTGACGGTTCCAAAGAAGAATATGATCGTCTGATGGGCGAAATGGTTGCCAGCGGAATGGCGATCAAACTGAACGAGGAAAAGCGTCCGAACAGCTATGCCTTCAACTCCGACCCGTCCGACGTGGCTCGTGTTGAAGCCCGCACCTATATCGCTTCCGTCAAGGAAGAGGATGCTGGTCCGACCAACAACTGGATCGATCCGGTCGAACTGAAGAAGACCATGACAGAATTGTACACTGGTTGCATGAAGGGCCGCACGATGTACATCATCCCGTTCTCCATGGGTCCGATCGGTTCTCCGATCGCCAAGAATGCGATTGAAATCACCGACTCCCCGTACGTGGTGGTCAACATGCACATCATGGCGCGAGTATCCCCAAAGGTTCTCGAGCTGATCGAGCAGACCGACGACTTCATTCCCTGCCTGCACTCCGTTGGTGCTCCGCTGGAAGAGGGCCAGAAAGACAGCCGTTGGCCTTGCGCTCCGATCGAAAAGAAGTACATCGCCCATTTCACGGATGAAAATCTGATCTGGTCATTCGGTTCCGGCTATGGCGGAAACGCCCTGCTCGGCAAGAAGTGCCTGGCTCTGCGCATCGCTTCCAACATGGCCCGCCACGAAGGCTGGATGGCCGAACACATGCTCATCCTTCGTTTCACCAACCCCGAAGGCAAGAAGTTCCACGTTGCGGCGGCATTCCCGTCAGCTTGCGGCAAGACCAACCTGGCCATGCTGCAGTCGACCGTTCCCGGCTGGAAGGTCGAAACCATCGGCGACGACATCGCGTGGATGAAGCCTGGTGCTGACGGACGTTTGTACGCGATCAATCCTGAAGCCGGATTCTTTGGTGTTGCTCCGGGTACTGCCGAATACTCCAACCCGATGGCTCTGGCCAGCTGCGCGAAAGACACCATCTTCACCAACGTGGTTGTCACCAACGACGGCGATGTCTGGTGGGAAGACATGGGCGTTGAATGCGAAGGCGGAACCGACTGGAAGAACAATCCCTGGAAACCAGGCATGGTTGATGCCGATGGCAACAAGATCAAAGGTGCACACCCGAACAGCCGCTTCACCGCACGTGCGGAAAACTGCCCGGTTATCTGCCCTGATTGGGAAGATCCGGCTGGCGTTCCGATCGATATCTTCGTATTCGGCGGACGTCGTGCCACCACCATGCCGCTTGTACACGAAGCATTCGACTTCGAACAAGGCGTCTACATGGGGGCAACCGCATCATCCGAACCGACTGCTGCCGCCCTTGATGTGGCTGCGAAGCTCCGTTTTGATCCCTTCGCCATGACTCCGTTCATTGGCTACCACGCTGGCGACTACATGCAGCATTGGTTCGACATGGGCGAAAAGCTCGGTGATAAAGCTCCGCGTTGTTTCTATGTCAACTGGTTCCGCAAGGACGACAACGGCAAGTGGCTCTGGCCCGGTTTCGGCGAAAACTCTCGCGTCCTCAAGTGGATGTGCGACCGCGTCGAAGGCAAGGTTGAAGCACGGGAAACCCCGATCGGCCTGATGCCCATCGACGGTGATCTGACTCTCGACGGCCTCGATATCCCGGCTGAAGACTGGGCGGAACTGATGAAGGTCGATACCGACCTCTTCAAGGCCACCCTCGCTGACGCTAAGGAATATCTGGCCAAGTTCGGCGACAAGTTGCCGGCCAAGATGACCGAACAGCTCGACAAGCTCGAAGCTCGTCTGAACGGCTAATTCAATCTACAGATTGAATGACAAAAGGCGTCCCGCTCGCGGGGCGCTTTTTTTTGCTTATGGGAGGGACGCTGTTCTCAGCGTCCGCAGACAACGGGGACGTTATCCCTCCACAAGAAAAAAGGCGTCCCTTGGGACGCCTTTCGCATT
The DNA here is from genome assembly GCA_050297095.1 of Pontiella sp. Lineage (GTDB taxonomy): Bacteria > Verrucomicrobiota > Kiritimatiellia > Kiritimatiellales > Pontiellaceae > Pontiella. The sequence goes on from JBNKSB010000139.1 coordinate 10,346, forward strand.
ATCAATCTGAGGTAAAACCTAGTTGACTAGGACAGACTTTCCGGAACCCGCAACCACTTCGCCTACGATGATGGCGCGCTGCTTATTGGCCTTGAGAATCTGCAGGGTCTGATCAACGTCCTTCTTGCCAACCATCAGCACGTAGCCGATGCCCATGTTGAATACACGGTACATCTCCTCGTGGTCCACCTGACCGACTTCTTCGATAAACTGGAAGATCGGGGGAACTTTCCAGGTCGAGCGGTCGAATACGGCATCTACCTTGTCGGAGAGCACGCGCGGAACATTATCATACAGCCCGCCGCCGGTAATATGGGCCATTCCGTGAATATCCACTTTCTTCATCACGGCCGAGACCGGGTTCAGGTAGCTCTGGTGAATGGCCAGTAACGCCTTCTCAAACGTGGTCTTTGTGCCGGGAACCAGATCGGACAGCTTCTTGCCGGCTTTTTCAAAAATGACCTTGCGCGCGAGGGAGTAGCCATTGGTCTGGAGTCCGGAGGAGGGGAGGCCGATCAGGACATCGCCCTTCTTGATCTTCTTGCCGGTAATCAGCTTCTTGCGTTCGACGGTCCCGACGATGCATCCGACAAGATCATATTCGCCCTCCGGATAGAGACCGGGCAT